>DASSIC010000638.1:0-3001 GCA_035692325.1 Gemmatimonadaceae bacterium
ATCCGATCTGGTTGATGCCGTAGGCGAACGAGCCGTCGATGCTGAAGTTGTAGCGCTCCCAGAAGCGACGACTGGCACCGAGCGACGAGCGCCACACCTTCGGGGCGCCGAAGTCGTCCTCGAACAGGTTCACGTTGCGGCGCTGGCCGAATGCGATCGGTGGCGGTGTCGGCAGCGCGGAGGCGCACTGCGTCGGGATCGTCGACGGATCGGCGAGGTACGATGTCCAGTCCGGCGTGGGAACCGCGGCACCGATGCAGGTCAGCGTCGACTGCCCCCCGGGGAGGCCCGTTGCCTCGACGGCGTTGGCGACGAGGTTGGAGGAGATGCGGCCGCGGAACTCGCCGATGCCGCCGCGGAAGATCCAGCTCGCCTGATTGAATCCGCCGAAGCCTCCTGGCCCACCGCCCTGTCGCCCGCCTCCCGCTCCGCCGCCGCGCGTGTTGGCGGCCGGTGCAGTGGGCGCGCCGAGGAAATAGGTGAAGCCGACGCGCGGGCTCAGATGCAGCTCGGACGGCGTGCGATCGGTGCGGCGCCCGAACAGCGTCTCCACCTCGGGATTGTAGTCGGGTGCATTCGGGAAGCGCGTCCCCTCCAGCCGGAGGCCATACGTCATCTGGAACGCCGACGACTGGCGCCAGGCGTCGCCAAGATAGAGCGCCACATTGTTGCTGCCGGCGAGCCGATCGTGCCCCGAGATGGTACGCGTGAACTGGGACGGTGTGTTCGCGTCCAGGTCGGCGAGCGAGTTGTAGTAGAAAGTGCCGTAGCGATTCGCGATCTGGCCGATGGTGGCGCGGTCGGCGTTGAGCAGTCCGCCGAGCTTGAACCGGTGCGCGCCCCCGGACGACACCCACGACAGCTCATCGGTCGCTTCGAGCAGGCGAGTATGCGTCTCCTGCGGCAGCGAGGGATTGCCGCCGAACTGCAGGTTCGTGAGGCTCTGTTCGCCCGTGGGGAGCACCGACGCCACCGTCACGCGCCCGATTGGCGCAATGAGATACGGCTCGGTGTTCTGCCGGTCGGAGGACTGATAGACGCGCGCCTCGTTGATGAAGCGGCTGAAGTTCGACGTCAGCGTGGCCATCGCGCCGCCGCCCAGCGTGCGCAGGTTGCCGCCGGACGACGGCAGGCTGAACGCCGAGATCCTCGTTCCGTCCTGCAACGAGCCACGCCAGTCGCCACGCAACGTGAGGTTGTGCATCTCGCCGAGCGTCCAGTCGAAGCGCACGATCGCCGAGGCCTGATCGGCGAGGCGCTCGTCGGGAATTCCCGGCAGCGTCGGCGCGACGCCATACGTGGCGACGCGGCTCAGGAACCGCTGGACCGAGTCGGGGCTCGCGCCGAGGCGCGCCAGCGTTTGCGCGTCGGCCGCGGTGAGCGACGACAGCGGATTGGTGCGCCGCGAGATGGACGCCGCGCCGAAGACGAACGCCTCGTCCTCGACGATCGGGCCGCCGAGTCCGAAGCTGAACGAGTTCTGCTGGTACTTCTGCCCGAACGACGCCGAGGATTCGTCGACGAACTCGAGCGACGGATCTCGCAGCGCGTAGCTGAAGGTGCCCTGGAGGTTGTTCGTGCCGCCGCGGGTCGTGGACGCGACCTGCCCCCCGGTGAACTGGCCGCGGCTCACGTCGTAGGTGCTCGTGATCACGCGCGTGCTGCGCACTGCTTCCTGCGGGACCGTGCCGGACCCGAAGCTCAACCCGTCCAGCGTGATCTGATTCTGGCTCGTCGGCTGGCCGGCCACGGAGAAGGCGGCCGGCGTCGAGTCGGTCGCGGCCGTGCCGATCACTCCGGGCGCGAGCGTCGCGACCGAGGCCAGGTCGCCCTTGTCGACCGGCAGGCGATCGAGCTGCGCCGGCGACAGGTTGCGCTCGGTGCTGCCCGCGGTGGGACGGTCCTGCTGGTTGTCGCGAGTGTTCGTCGCGCGCACCGTGACGGCCTGAAGCACCTGCGGATTGCGCGTCAGGTGCACCACGACCTCGAGTCGATCCTCATCGGCCTGGCGCTGCACGCTCATCGTGAATGGCGCGTAGCCGAGGAAGCTCGCGCGCAGCGTGTAGCTGCCGCCGCCATCCGGAAAGAGGATGGAGAACTCGCCGCGCTCGTTCGTCGTCTTGCGGCGGGTGATGCCGGTCTCGGTGGACGTCACCTCGACCCGTGCGCCGGCGACGGGAGCGGAATCCGCGCCGATGACGCGGCCCATGATGATGTCCGTGGTGGAGCCGACCTGCGCCTGCGCGCCGGTGAGGGCGGTGGCGAGCAGGCAAAGAACGAGAATCGTATGTCGAAGCACGACGAGCACGCGCGTGAGAGGAGGCAGGATCGGAGGATGCGCGCCGCTGGCGGGCGCGGCGATCACTCGCCTGTAATACGTCCGGATGCAGCCTGACCGTTGGTGCGATTCACCGGCTGCACGCCGAGCGACTCGGCGGAAGGAAGCGCCGCCTGGGCCACTGCGTCGCGCACCGTGACGACGAGGTCTTCGGCCGTGCGTCGAAGGATGCGTGCCACTGCACCGATTGCCGCCCCGATGACCCGCGCCGGATCCACTGGTGGATGATCGCCTTCGGGATAGAGCGAGGCCATGATGCGCCCGCGAAGCGAGAGCGCGATGGGCGATGCGAAGGCGAGTGCATTGAAGTGTGCATCGTAATGCGTACCGAGCCCTTCGATGAGCGCCGCGGTGCGCGCGAAGTACACGAGGTTGCTCGGCAGCACGATCGGCCAGTCGAACAGCTCGGCGAGCACCTCGTCCGCGAGCAGCTCGACCCGCTCGCGCACCGTGTTGCGCTCCCACGCCACGCCGAGCAGCGTCGCCGCCAGTCGGCGAATCACCGCGGGATCCGCACCGGTGGCCACGAGCCCCAGCGCATGAAAGCTGTCGGAGAGCGCGTCGGGGTCGCGCCGAATAGCGGCGAAGATGGCCGCGACCAGCTGACGCCGCAGCTCCAGCGGCACGCGCACCACCATGCCGAAATCGAGCAGGATGATTCGG
>DASSIC010000639.1:0-5541 GCA_035692325.1 Gemmatimonadaceae bacterium
CAGGGCGGGATCAACGCGGCGAAGAACTACCAGAACGACGGCGACAGCATCCAGCGCCTGTTCTACGACACGATCAAGGGCGGCGATTTCCGCTCGCGCGAGGGCAACGTGTATCGCCTCGCGCAGATCAGCGTGAACATCATCGACCAGTGTGTGGCGCAGGGCGTCCCCTTCGCGCGCGAGTACGGCGGCCTCCTCGCGAACCGGTCGTTCGGCGGCGCGCAGGTGTCCCGCACCTTCTACGCGCGCGGCCAGACGGGGCAGCAGCTCCTGCTCGGCGCCTATCAGGCGCTGGAGAAGGAGATCAACAAGGGGGGCGTCACGATGTTCCCCCGCGCCGAGATGCTCGACCTGATCGTCGTGAACGGGCGGGCGCGCGGCATCGTCGTGCGCGACGAGGTGACGGGAAAGATCGAGCCGCATCTCGCGGATGCCGTGGTGCTCGCGACCGGCGGTTACGGCAACGTCTTCTACCTGTCGACGAATGCCAAGGGCTGCAACGCGACCGCCATCTGGCGCGCGTACAAGCGCGGTGCGGCGTTCGCCAACCCGTGCTTCACGCAGATCCATCCGACGTGCATCCCGGTGGCCGGCGATCATCAGAGCAAGCTGACGCTCATGTCGGAGTCGCTGCGCAACGACGGGCGCGTCTGGGTGCCGAAGCGGAAGGACGACTGCGGAAAGAGCCCGCTCGATGTCCCAGAACAGGACCGCGACTACTACCTCGAGCGCAAGTATCCGAGCTTCGGGAACCTCTCGCCGCGTGACATCGCGTCGCGCGCCGCGAAGGAGGTCTGCGACGAGGGGCGCGGCGTGGGCCCCGGCGGGCGCGGCGTCTACCTCGATTTCGCCGACGCCATCCGTCGCCTTGGTGAAGACAAGATCCGCGAGCGGTACGGCAACCTGTTCGAGATGTACCAGCGCATCACGGACGAGAATCCGTACAAGGTCCCGATGCGCATCTATCCCGCCGTGCACTACACGATGGGCGGCCTGTGGGTGGACTACAACCTCATGAGCACCATTCCCGGCCTGCACGTGGCGGGTGAGGCCAACTTCTCCGATCACGGCGCGAATCGCCTCGGCGCGAGCGCGCTCATGCAGGGGCTGGCCGACGGCTACTTCGTGCTGCCGAACACCATCGGCGACTACCTGGCGTCGAACAAGCTCGAGCCGGTGAGCGTGGACGCTCCCGAGGTGACGGCGGCCGTTGCGGACGTGGCGACGCGCACGAAGCGACTGCTCGGCGTGAAGGGGAAGCGCACGGTCGCGTCGTTCCACCGCGAGCTCGGCAAGATCATGTGGGAGTACTGCGGCATGGCGCGCAATGCCGAGGGGCTCAGGAAGGCACTCGAGCTGATCCCGCAGCTTCGGGCCGAGTTCTGGCGCGACGTGATGGTGCCGGGCGAGGGCGACGATCTCAATCAGACCCTCGAGCACGCCGGACGCGTGGCGGACTTTCTGGAGCTCGGCGAGCTGATGTGCCGCGACGCCCTCCATCGCGAGGAATCGTGCGGCGGGCATTTCCGGCTCGAGTATCAGACGCCGGATGGCGAGGCCAGGCGCGACGACGAGCACTTCGCCTATGTCGCGGCGTGGGAGTATGCCGGCGACGACAAGGCGCCGGTCCTCAACAAGGAGCCGCTCGTCTTCGAGAACATCAAGCTGTCACAGCGGAGCTACAAGTGAGCGGAAGCATGAACCTCACGCTGAAGGTGTGGCGCCAGCCCGGCCCTGACGCCGAAGGCGGCCTGCGCGAATATCAGGCGACGGACATCAGCCCCGAGATGTCCTTTCTCGAGATGCTCGACGTGGTGAACGAGCGGCTGATCGAGAAGGGCGAGGTGCCGATCGCCTTCGACCACGACTGCCGCGAGGGGATCTGCGGCTCGTGCGGGATGATGATCAACGGCGTGGCGCACGGGCCGATGAAGGGCACGGCCACCTGCCAACTCCACATGCGCAGCTTCAAGAGCGGCGACACCGTCGTGATCGAGCCGTGGCGGGCGCGCGCCTTCCCGGTGATCAAGGACCTCGTCGTCAACCGCGGCGCGCTCGACCGGATCATCGGCGCGGGCGGCTATGTGACCGTCGCTACCGGCGGCGCCAAGGATGGCAACACCATTCCGGTGCCCAAGGGCGACGCCGATACGGCGATGGACGCCGCGGCTTGCATCGGCTGCGGCGCATGCGTCGCGGCCTGTCCCAACGGGTCGGCGTCGCTGTTCACCAGCGCCAAGATCTCACATCTCGGATTACTGCCGCAGGGCCAGCCCGAGCGCTATCGACGCGCGCTCAAGATGGTGGCGCAGATGGATCTGGAGTCGTTCGGGGGCTGCACCCTGTTCGGCGAATGTCAGGAAGCCTGCCCCAAGGAGATCAGCATCGATTTCATCTCGCGGATGAACCGCGATTTTCTCGTCGCGTCGATGACCGCTCGGGAGGAGTCGAGCGGGGGGAGCGGAGACGGGTGAGCTGCGCGGGATGACGGATGGACGGAGGATATGTCTTCCCGTCTTCCCGTCATCCTGTCTGACCGGTACGTTCACCATCTCTCCCGATGAAGGAGCACCGTCATGCCCGACGCCTCGCCGCCCGATGGCATTCCCGACGACAAGTACCGCCAACCGCCCGATGGGGCGCTCGGCGGTGCCGATGCGGTGGAGAAGACGACCTACGTGACCGGGAGCGGCACCGAGCCGGAGCGTATGCGTGGCGAGGGCGCGCCGACGCCCAAGGGGAGCACCCCGCTGGCACCCAACGCGACCTCGGCGATCCTGATCTTCCTCGCCGTCGGTGCCGTGCTCGTCTATCTCTTCGGGTGGGGCCGCTGACCTAGAGCCGGGGCAGCGTCACGCCGTGCTGCCCCTGGTACTTCCCGCGCTTGTCCTTGTACGACACCTCCGGCTCCTCCTTCCCCTCGAAGAAGAGCACCTGCGCGATCCCCTCGTTGGCGTAGATCTTGGCGGGAAGCGGGGTCGTGTTGGAGATCTCCAGCGTCACGAAGCCCTCCCATTCCGGCTCGAAGGGCGTGACGTTCGTGATGATCCCGCACCGGGCGTACGTCGACTTGCCCACGGTGACGGTGAGGATGTTGCGCGGGATCCGGAAATACTCGACCGAGCGCGCCAGGGCGAAGCTGTTGGGCGGCACGATGCAGACGTCGCCCTCGAACTCCACGAAGCAGCTGCTCTGGAAGTCCTTCGGGTCGACGATGGAGTTCAGGACGTTCGTGAAGATCCGGAACTCGCGAGCCACACGCATGTCGTAGCCGTAGCTGCTCACCCCGTAGGAGATCACCCCCTCGCGGACCTGGCGTCCTTCGAAGGGCTCGATCATCCCGTGCTCCTTGGCCATCCGGGTGATCCAGCGGTCGGACATGATCGACATGCAGAGAGGGGCGGGGGTGAATGGGGAAGCGCGAGGTCGGGATTCGGCGCGGATTCGCGCGGAAAACTATGCGAGCGAACACGGGCTCGCCACGACGAGAAATTCACCGCGTGCGCCGTTGACACTCGTTTGCAGCACTGGGTAACTTCATGCGCTGCGACTTAGTGAAAGATTTCACGAAGTGCGGAGACTCATGGAACGCACGTACTTGCCGGTCCTGTTGCTCGTGGGCTTCGTCGTGATGAACGCGGCGCTCATCCTTCTCATCTCCCACCTGACCCTGCGGCCGCGGCCGACCGCGGTGAAGCAGACGCCGTACGAGTCCGGCATGCCGGTACTCGGCGACGCGCGTGAGCGCTTCTCCGTCAAGTTCTACATGGTCGCGGTGCTGTTCATCATCTTCGACATCGAGACGGTGTTCATGATTCCGTGGGGCGCCCATTTCCGGCAGCTCTCCTGCGGCGTGGACCTCGTGGCGGGCGCGTGTCCCGCCGGGCAGCTCTCGCTGTTCGGGCTGTGGGAGATGCTCGTGTTCATCGCCATCCTCCTCGTCGGCTTCGTCTACGTGTGGAAGAAGGGAGCGCTGCAATGGGATTGAGCCCGCGTCCGGAGACGAACGTCGTCTCGATGGATCCGCACAATCACGAGAGCTGGGTGACGACGAAGCTCGACTTCCTCGTCAACTGGGGTCGCGCGAACTCGCTGTGGCCGATGCCCTTCGGCACCGCCTGCTGCGCGATCGAGTTCATGGCCACCGCCGCCAGCAAGTTCGATCTGGCGCGCTTCGGCATGGAGCGCATGAGCTTCTCGCCGCGCCAGGCGGACGTCCTCATCTGCGCCGGCCGCGTGCCGTTCAAGCTGGCGCCGGTCATCCGCCGCATCTGGCAGCAGATGCCGCAGCCCAAGTGGTGCATCTCGATGGGCGCGTGCGCGTCGTCGGGCGGGATGTTCGACAACTACGCGGTCGTGCAGGGGATCGACACGATCATCCCCGTCGACGTCTACGTCCCGGGTTGCCCCCCGCGCCCGGAAGGGCTGATGTACGGCATCATGATGCTCCAGCAGAAGGTCATGAAGGAGCGCATGGCCGACAAGAGCCTGCGCAACGAGATGGAGCCCGACCCCACGAGTCAGCTCTACATTCCGCCCACGCTGATCGACGAGCTCTCCGAGCCGTTCGGCAACTCGATCCATCAGACGCGGTCGGGCCTGTGAGCGAGCAATTCCTTCCGGTGCTGGCCGGCCACGCCGCCGGCGCCGATGTTCCCGCGCCAGTCACACCGAAGAACGTTCCGTACCGCGACGGCCCGGTGAATCCGTCGGCTGACGCGTTACGCACCCAGTTCGGCGCCGCCATCGTGCGCACCGACGTGGTGTGGGGCGAGACGACGGTGATCGTGCAGGCGTCGCAGGTGAACGCGATCGTCCGCTGGCTGCACGACGACCCGTCGCAGCGCTACGACTACTGCTCCGACGTCACCGCCGTGGAGTTCCGCGATCTCGAGCATCCGCTGGAAGTCGTGTGGCACCTCCGGTCGATCCCGTACCGGCGCTTCCTCCGTCTCAAGGTGCAGATCCCGCGCGGCCAGCCGCTCGAAGTGCCGAGCATCTGGGACATCCACAAGGGCGTGGATTGGATGGAGCGGGAGTGCTACGACATGTTCGGGATCACGTTCGTCGGCCATCCCGACCTGCGCCGCATCCTGATGTGGGAGCAGTACAAGGAAGGCTTCCCGCTGCGGAAGGACTTCCCGCTGCGCGGCCGCTTCAGCCGCTCCGAGCAGCTTCGCCAGGCGCTCGCCCAGAACCCCGAGGCCAAGTACAGCATGGAAGAGCTCTCGATCGCCGAGGCGTTCGAGGATCTGCCCGCGGACATGCGGCAGCGCCTCGTCTCGGGCGAGAAGGTGGGGGAGTAGCCGGACATGGCGACGACGAAACGGACGGTCGAGGTCGAGCTCTCGACGACGGGCATGGACGCGCGCGGTCGCGCGCAGCGCGTCCCCCTCGTGACCGATCAGGCGGGAAACATCGTGCCGGTGACGGCCAGTCCCGCGATGGAGCCCGATCTCGAGGGCGACCACATGCTGATCAACATCGGCCCGCAGCATCCGGCCACGCACGGCGTGCTTCGCCTCGTGCTCGAGCTGGATG
>DASSIC010000640.1:0-4366 GCA_035692325.1 Gemmatimonadaceae bacterium
CTCCATGACCGTAGCGCTCGACGTGAATCGAGCCCGGTCCTACCGGGATGCGCAGCAGATCGGCGTCGATGGGACCCTCCTCCTCGTGCGGGGGTAGTGCGGCAGCACCCGACGGCCCGTCGCGGCTGGATGCTGCGCGCGTGCGGCTCGCCGGTCAAGGCGTTCCAGCCCCAATGCACCTCTCGCGCCGCCGCGTCGGAACCTAGTGTACGGGTTGCTCGTCGGTTGCTTGCGTGTCGCCGGTATCACTCTAGCTTTCCCCGCGCCGGCGCGGGTCATCACTTCGCGCGGGGTCGCGAGGCATCTGCGTCGCTGCCCGTGCCGTCCAACCATCCCCGACCAGACGGCAGCATGTCGGACCAGACGTACGACGACGGGCGCGCCCGTAACCTCGAGGGGCTCCTCCGCGCCCTCGCCGAACGGATCCGCGAGCTGGATGCGGCGGGGCGCCTCCTGGCGAACCCCGCCGAGCTCACGCGGCTGATCGGCGACGTGAAGAGCGAGCTGTTTCACTACGAGGTCCGCGCGACCTACGATACTCCCGAAGTGGCGGACAGTCGCCGCATCGTCAACGACGCGATCAAGCAGGCAGAGCAAGGGAGCCAATGGCAAAGCAAGAGCGGAACGGAGGACGGGGACGACGCCCCGGAGTGGTGACGGCCGCGAAGCGCGGCGGCCCCGGACGGGGCTTCTGGATCGCGCTCGGCGTGCTGGTGCTGCTCGGCATCACGGGACTGAGCTGGATGGCGTCCCGCCCGAAGACACAGGTCTCGCGTCTCGATCCCAACCTCCCCGCGATGAAGGCGGAGGGCTATCTCCTCGGCTCGCCGACGGCGCCGGTGGAGGTGATCGAGTTCGCCGACTTCGAGTGTCCCTCGTGCGGCCAGTATGCCACGATCACGGAGCCCGATGTGCGAACGCGCCTCGTGAACACCGGCCAGGTGCGCATCCGCTACATCGACTACCCGCTGCCCATGCACAAGAACACCTGGGATGCGTCGCTCGCTGCCGCGTGCGCGAACGACCAGGGCAAGTTCTGGGAGATGCATGACGCGTTGTACGCCAACCAGGACCGCTGGAATGGCGAGGCCACCGGCCGGCCGCGCGGTCCCATCGCCGAGCTGGCGAAGAGCGTAGGGCTCGACATGCAGAAGTACGGCGCGTGCATGGACGCCGACACGCATCGGGCGAAGATCCAGTCGCATCTCGCCGAAGCGGAGAAGCGGCAGGTCCAGTCGACGCCGACGTTCGTGATCAACGGGCTCATGATCCCGGGCGCGCTGCCCTACGACGCGTTCAAGAAGTACGTGGATGAGGCGGCGAAGTCCGCGCCGGCCCGTTCCGATACCACGGCCGGAACGAAGAAGTGAACAAGCGCATGCTGGCGGCGCTCGCGGCGCTGGCCGGATTGTTCGTCGCGCTCTACCTGACGCTGTACAAGCTCGGGTACATCGGCAGTCTGGTGTGCGCCGTCGGTTCGTGCGAGGTGGTGCAGACGTCCAAGTGGGCCACGCTGCTCGGCTATCCGGTGGCGGCGTGGGGGGTGATGTACTACGCCACCGTGCTGGCCGTCGCGCTGGCGGGGCTGGGACCCGCGCTGGTCGACAGCCGCCGCCTGTCACAGCTGCTCGTGCTGATGACGGCAACGGGCGTCATGGTCTCCCTGTGGCTGACGTATCTCGAGCTGTTCGTCATCCACGCCATCTGCATGTACTGCGTCGTGTCGGCGGTGATCGCCACCATCCTGTTCGTGATCGCGCTACTCGATCTGCGCGAGGTGAGCGCGCTGCTGGACGAGCGGCTGGCCGAGGCGATGGCGCAGCTGCGAGTGACGGGATACGGGCGAAGCATCCGAAACACATCGGAGGTGAGCATTCGCGCGGTCCGTGATCCCAACAGGCTGGACTCGCTGGAATAGCGCGTCGTCCCGCGGACTGATGAGGGGAAACGCAGAAGGGCGAGCCATCGAGGCTCGCCCTTCTGCGTTTTCAGACTGCTCGACGAAGGCTACGCGCGCTTGGTGCCGCGCGAGCGCGCTTCGGCGGATTCGCCCAGACGGAGGGGCGGGCGCGACGTCTCGTCCACCGCAGGGGCGCCGGCTTCTTCACGCGAGCGGCGACGATAGGGGACCAGATCCTGACCGAGGATGACGAGCGTGCGCGTGGCGACCGTGCTGGCCAGCGGCTCGGGAATCGACATCTGCCGCACGTACGAGTCGATCGCCCGGTCGAAGGTCATGTCCTCGGCGAGCGTGTCCACGAACATCAGCGCGTTGTCGACATGCGAGCGGATGATGGACTCCTCGGCGCGCGCCTGGGCCAGACGGAGCCGGCGCTCTGCGCCAGGATCGATCTTGCGGGAGAAGATGCTCTCGGGAAACAGGCGCTTCAGGAAGCTCCACATGGCTCGCTCATCGGTCGGGGACGGGCAGCGCTAGCGCAGGGAATGTACCAGACAGGCGGGAAGACGGGATGACGGGATGACGGGAAGCTCACCAACCCGCGGCAACCGAGAACCGGATCGTTCGCCCCGCGCCGGGGAGGATGTTGTTGTTCCCCTGGGCCGTCGCGTAGTACCGCGTGCCGAACAGGTTCTCCACGTTGAGCTGGGCCTTCAGGTTCGCGGGCAGGGTGAGGAAGAGTGCGCCGTCGGTGCGCGTGAAGGCGGGCAGGGTGACGCTGTTGTCGATCGCGGCGAACATGGCGCCCTGCCGCACGATGCCGAGCCCGGCACCGAGGGCGGGCGACACCTCGACCTTGTTCCACAATGAGGCGGTCACCCGTGGTACGAGCGGCACAGCCGCGCCGGCGGGTGCGGCGGTCGTCGCATGCACGATCTCCGCGCGCTGCGACGCGACGCCCCCCACGACGTCCCAATGGTCGGCCAGCCGGCCAGAGATGCCCAGCTCCCAGCCGGTCGTACGCTGCGCACCTGTCTGCACCGTACGCGTGGCGTCCAGCGGATCGTGTGCGGCGCTGTTCGAGCGATCGAGCCGATAGAGTGCGCCGCTCAGCGAGAGCGCTGTCGTGGCGTCCCACTTCGCGCCGAGCTCGTAGTTGTCGAAGCGCTCCGGGCGCAGCGTCTCGCTCGTCGCGGTGAGCGACGAGAACTGGTCGCCTGCGCTGGGGAGCTGTGACACGGCGTACGACGCGTAGATCGACATCGGCTCGACGGGCTTGAAGATCAGCCCCCCGCGCGGCGACACCAGTTGATCGTGGCGCGACAGGTCCTCGTCGGTGCGGTTGTTGTGGAAGCGGATCGCGAACCGATCGACGCGCACGCCGGCGACGGCCTGCCAACGGGGCGAGAGCTCCACCTGATCCTGCAGGTACAGCGCGCCGACGGTGGCGACGGAGTGATTGTTCGCGTCCGTCGCGCTCTGGCGGAAGCTCACGGCGGTGATCTGCGTCGGCTGATCGAAGGGTACGGCGAGCGATGTGGAGGTGCCGAAGTAGCCGGTCTGCCGCAGATTGTCGGTGCGCTGGCGCGAGAGCTCCCCGCCGGCGAGCAGCGTGTGGCGTGTCGCGCCGGTGAAGATCGTCGTCGTGAGATCGGTCTGGTTGAACAGGCTGGCGCGGTCGGTCGCGTTGTTGTAGCCCGTCAGATTCACTTCGGTGCCGGCGGTGTTCACGGTGCCGGGCAGCACGTTCTGGTAGAACTTGTCGTAGTGCACGCCGCGCGTGACGTTGCGGAGCGTGACGTTCCCCATCTCGCGCTGCACGAGCACGTTCGCGCCCTGCACCAGCGCGTGCGCGCGACTCACGCTCGGATCTCCGAAGAATGTCGTGGGCGCGGCGGGGGAAGGCGCGCCCTGCCACGACGGGATGCCGCGGTCCACGGTGCGCTCGTCCACGAAATGCTCGTAGCCGAGCTGGAGCTGCGTGCCGGCGCCGGCGAGGATCGTCGCCGTCGGGTTCACCCCGTGACGACGCACGTCGGAGCGGTCGCGGAATCCGCCGGAGTGCTCCATCATGCCGTTCAGGCGCGCGGCGACGTGCTCGCCGAACCCGCCACCGACGTCGAGCGTGCCGCGGCCATGATCGAACGAGCCACCCTCCACGCTCAGGGTGCGCGTGGGGCTCCAGCTCGCGGTCTTGGTGACGCGATTCAGCACGCCGCCCCCGCCGCCGCGCCCGAACGCCATCGCGTTCGGGCCCTTCAATGCCTCGATCCGCTCGGCGTTGTACACGTCGCGGAGATACTGTGCGTCGTCGCGCACACCGTCCACGAAGAAGTCCGCGGTGGAGCTGTTGCCGCGGATCGTCGGTTGATCGCGGTGTCCCTCGCCGAGGCCCATCGTGATGCCGGGCATGTAGCGAACGACGTCGGCCATGCTCTGGACCGACTGGTCGGCGAGGACCTCGCG
>DASSIC010000641.1:0-3864 GCA_035692325.1 Gemmatimonadaceae bacterium
TGCTTATGTGGCCGTTGTGACCTACTCAGCCATCAGTCGTTTATTGAGGCGTGACCCAAGCGCACTCAGGCGACATGGCGCTGTGGCCGCACAGTTGAAATTTCCTCTGTCCCTCGCGACGCCGCGAGGGTGAGTGACTCCTAGAATGAAGGTCGTCGCCGTCGCAGTTCGTCGCTGGTCGAGCTATCTCGCGGGTCGTCCATTCGGGCAGCGCATTCGGCTGTTGCCGATAGGCGCGACGATCGCGATGACGCTGATCCTCGCCCTCACGATCGGGCTCGGGTATCTCAACACCTGGCGCCTCCAGCGGATCGAGGGACGCTACTACCCCTCCGTCAACGACAGCCGCGCCATGAGCGAGACGCTCGGCGCGCTCCAGATCGCCCTCCAGAACGCGGTCGCCGCCCAGGACACCGACCGCCTCGCCGCCACCGACTCGCTCCGCCTAGCCTTCCGTCGCCAGGCAGAGTCGCTCGCCAGCCACAGCGGCACCCAGGCTGCCGACCGCCAGTTCACGGCCCGCTTCGACAGCTATTATACCGCCGCCCGCCAGACGAGCCGCCTCCTCATCGCCGGCACCACGGGCGACTCCGTCGCGCGCGCCGTCACCGCCATGGTCGGCGACTACAAGTCGATGCGCGAAGCCCTGCAGATCAACATCGCCGGGGACGAGCGCGCCATCGCCGACGCCTTCGCCAGCGCCCGACGCTCGCAGATCATGGGCGCCGTGGCCATCGGGTTCATCGCCCTCGCCGCCATGTTCGCCCTCGGCACCCTCGCCGTGGCCACCACACGCTCCCTCACCGACCCGCTCCAGGAAGCGGTCTCGGTCGCCAATCTCATCGCCCAGGGGGAGATGTCGGTCGACATCCCCGAGGCCGGTAACGACGAGCTCGGCCCCCTCCGCCGATCCCTGGCGGGCATGGTGGACTACCTGCGGGAGATGTCGGCTGTGGCCCAAGCCATCGCCGGCGGCGACCTCACGCGCACCGTGACGCCCCGCTCGTCGCGCGATCAGTTCGGCACTGCCCTCGCCGACATGCTCGCGTACCTCAGCGAGATGTCCCGCCTGGCCGAGCGACTCGCCGCCGGCGACCTCACCGTGCAGAGCCAGCCTCGCTCGGCGGCCGACGCCTTCGGCAGCTCCTTCGCGTCGATGACCGCTCGCCTCAACGCCGTCGTCTCCGAGCTCCGCAGCGCGGCCGAAACGATCTCTGCCTCCTCGGCCCAGATGAGCGCCTCCGCCTCTGAGCTCGCCCAGAGCGCCGGCGAAGGGGCCGACGGTATCCAGGAGACCGTCGAGCGCCTCGGCGCCATGAGCGCGTCGGTGCGCCACAACGCCGAGCGCAGCCAGCGCATGGAGAAGACCGCCCTCGAGGGTGCCGCCCGCACCCAGGAAGGCACGCGCGTCATCCAGGAGACGATCGACTCGGCGCGCGAGATCTTCGCCCGCACCTCCATCATCGAGAACATCGCCAGCCAGACCAACCTGTTGTCGCTCAACGCCGCCATCGAGGCGGCGCGCGCCGGCGAGCATGGCCGTGGCTTCTCCGTCGTCGCCGAGGAGGTCCGCAAGCTCGCCTCCGAAGCGGCCAGCGCCGCGAGCGACATCAGCCGCCTCACCACAAACAGCCAGGCCCGCGGCGAGCGCTCACGCGAGATCCTCGCCGCCCTCGGCCCCGGCATCGCCGGCACCGCCGCGCTTGTCCAGGAGCTCGCCGCCACCTCGGCCGATCAGGCCACCAGCCTCCTCGAAGTCGAGCAGGCAATGAGGCGCGTGGACGAAGTCACGCAGCGCAACGCCGCCACCGCCGAGGAGTTCGCCGCCACCGCCCAGGAGCTCTCCGCCCAGGCGGCCAGCCTCGAGGAGATGGTCGGCCAATTCAAGACCGATGGCCTCCGCGAAGCCATCCCCGCCTTCGTGGCGACGTATCCCGCCACACCTTCCGTCGGCACACGAGCACGCCGCCAGACGGCGCACGTGTAGGGCCGCAGCCAGAACACCTCGCAGGAACCTCCCTCCCCCTTCCCTTCCATTCTGAAACCAATGTCACATACGACCATGCGCCGGGCGATGTCGCTCGCGCTGCTCCTTGTCGCGACGTTCGCGCGCTCGGCCGCGGCGCAGACGATCTCGGATCGACTCGAGCTTCACGGCTCGCTGAACGCCGGGTACGGCCGCTCGCACGAGCTGCCGGCCTACGGCCTGCCCCTCTCGGGCACGTCCGACTACCGGGTCTTCACGCTGCAGGGCCGTTACGCCCTCACCGACAACGACCAGATCGTTGCCCAGGTGTTCAATCGCCGGCTCGGCACGAGCCCGTACGTGGGCGCCCTGCCCGACGTCACGATGCAGTGGGCGTACTGGCAGCACCGCGCCGGGGACTTCACGGTAAAGCTGGGCCGCAATCCGCTGCCGCGCGGGCTGGTGAACGAGGTGCGCTACATCGGGACGGTGCTCCCCTTCTTCCGCCCCTCCACTGAGCTGCAGGGCGAAGCCTTCGACGCGATCGACGGCGTCGTGGTGAGCTATCGCAGGCAGCTGCCGCTCGGACTCGAGCTGGAGCAGCACGGCTTCGGCGGCGGCAGCGAGAACCGCGCGACGGCCAACACGACGACCGGCCAGGAGCTTCGCATCGCCCGCACGGAGAACATGTACGGTGGCCAGACCTACCTGCGCCTCCCCGTCGCGAACATGCGCTTCGGCGCGTATGCGGCCCGCTACGACTTCGTGCAGCCGACGTCCCGCGGCGATCGCGTGAACCTCATCCTCTCGGGCGAGGCGACGATCGATCGCCTGAAGCTGGTGGCCGAGCATGGCCGCTACACCGGTCACGGCCCGAACAACGACAACCGGAACGGCTATCAGGAAGCGACGCTCCGCCTGCACAACCGCTTCTCCATCGCCGGCCAGCACGCGTACACCAACCGCATGTTGTTCTTCAGCAACTCCGATCTCAACTTCGTCTATCCGGAGACGAGCACGAAGGGCGCATCCATGATCTTCGGGCTGACGCGCAATTCCGTGCTGAAGCTCGAGAATCACTGGCGCGATGGCTGGAGCTTCGACGTGCCGACCAACCCGGTCGCGTCGCAGACCGCCACCGACGTCACGCTCTCGCCCATCCGGCACTCGCGCTACTTCCTCGTCAGCGTCGCGGCGAGCTTCTGAGCCTCTCACCCTCTCACGAGAACATGACCATGCAGCGATTCTCGACCTGGGCGATGGGGCTGCTCCTCGGCCTCGCGCTCCTCACCCCCACGCACCGCGCCGCGGCGCAGGGCTACGTCGTCGTCGTCAACGAGGCCGGCCCCGCCGCTCTCTCGAAGGACGACCTCTCCCGCATCTTCCTCAAGAAGAACAAGGAACTGCTGCCGGTGGATCAGGACAAGGACGCCAAGGTCCGCTCGACCTTCAGCAAGGCGATCCTCGGCCGGCCCCTCTCGGCGATCATCAGCTACTGGCAGCAGCAGATCTTCTCGGGCGGCGATTCGCCGCCGGTGGAAAAGGCATCGGACGCCGAAGTGCTGGCGTTCGTGCGGAACAACCCGAAGGCGATCGGCTACGTCGCGGCCGGCACCGACCTCGGAGCGGGTGTGCGTGCGATAACCGTGCAGTAGCGGTCTCCACGCGCACGCGGTACGGCCCCACGTGTCGACGCCGGCACGTGGGGCCGTGCTGCGTGCAGCACTTCATACATCGACGAGAACGTGGACGGGCCGGCCATGCAGGCGTTCGGCACCGTGCAGCGCCGCGATCGCAAGCAGGAACGAGCAGGCGACGACGTATCCGCCCCCTTCCTCGATCAGGTCCGCGGCGGCGGCGGCGGTACCTCCCGTCGCCAGGACATCGTCCACGAGCAG
>DASSIC010000642.1:0-5479 GCA_035692325.1 Gemmatimonadaceae bacterium
AGAGCAGCGGCTGCCCTCGCTCGAGTTGCATGACCGCACCGCACCGCTGACGGCCACGGTCTCCCAGGCGATGCCGCTCGCGCTGCAGCAGCGCTGTGCGGTGCTGCTCGAGCTGGCGGCGGCGGCAGGGGCGGGACGCGAGCTGTGGGACGAGCCGTGCGACACGTGGGTGGAGCTGCCGGCCGATGCTCAGGGAGAACGCTATGTCGCGCTGCGGGTGGATGGCGACAGCATGGAACCGGTGCTCGCGCCGCGCGACGTCATTCTCGTGCAGCTCGATGCAACGCCGGCGGTGGACGACCTCGTCGTCGCAAGGCGGCCGGACGAAGGGTTCGTCGTGAAGCGTGTGGCGTCGCTGACGGCGAGGCAGATCGAGCTGGCGTCGTTCAACGAAGCGTACGAACCGGTCACCGTGCGTCGCGATCCGTCGACGGTGCTGGGGACGGTGATCGCGCGGTTCAGCCGCCGCTGACGACGAACCCCGTCATGTAGACTTGCCGCCGACACCGCATGCGCCGGCGCTCGGCAACGGGCGCACCTCCACGATGTGCGTGACGAGCAGATACCGTGTGCCACGCCCCATCTGACCGGCCGGCATGCGCGAGCTGATCGTGCCGCGCCACCGGACGGCGAGCGCGCCGGTGGCCGGAACGGTCAGCGCCTTCAGCATGCTGTCCCGCTGGAGTCGCGCGTCCTCGGTGAGCGTGACCCACCAGAGCGCATCGTCCATCGGCGAGTCGCACGGTGCGAACCAGCTCGCCTCGAAGCCGCGGGTGTACGAGCCGCGGAACTCGCGCTCGACACCAGGCGCTGGTGCCGTCGGAAGCGGCGTCGGTGCCGGCGTGACGGGCGCGCTCGCGGTCTCAGGTGCGGGCGTGGGTGCTGGCGCCGGAGCGTCAGCCGGTGGAGTCGCGCGCGCGCACGCGGCAAGTGTGACGCAGACTACCAACCTCAGGAATGGGCGATGCATATACTCTCCGAGCGAGCAGACGATGTGCCGGATGAGCATACACCGACCGAGCCATGACGATGCGCAGCTGTACCGACCGCACGGGAGTGCGCTGGGAGGTGTTCGAGGTGCACCCCGGTAGCGAGGGGCGCACCACCGAGCGCATGCCGGAGGCGTTCCGCTCGGGCTGGCTGTGCTTCCAGTCGGCCACCGAGCGGCGACGGCTCGCGCCGATTCCACTCGGCTGGCAGACGTGGGAAGAGCGTGCCCTGCTTGGCGCGTTGGAATACGGTCACCGCTCGCCACGTCGCACGCCGCCGGAGTTTCGCTTGCCGCCACAGCTCAGCGGCAGCCACGAGCGGCAGCCCTGACCCGCTAGTCCTCGACGATCCGCGACGTCGCTTGCGTCTCCGGCATCGTGGCGTACACGGCGAGCGAGGCGGCGATGCACGCGGTGACATACCAGTAGAACCAGTGCTCGTGCCCGATGCTCTTGGCCCACAGGGCGAGATACTCGGCCGTGCCGCCGAACACCGAGACGGCGACTGCATACGGCAGCGCCACACCAAGCGCGCGAATGCTCGTCGGAAAGAGCTCGGCCTTCACCACCGCGTTGATGGCCGTGTAGCCGCTCACCGCGAGCAGCGCGGCCATGAGCAGTACGAATGCCCGGCCCTCGCTGCGGGCGGCGCCAAGCGCCGTGAGCAGTGGAACGGTGCCGAGCGTGCCGAGCACGCCGAAGGTCATCAGCACCGGGCGTCGTCCCACCCGATCGGAGAGATAGCCCACCAGCGGTTGGGCGAGCATGAACAGCAGCAGCGTGAGCGCCGAGATCTCGGTCGCCGCCGCCTTGGAGAATCCGGCGGTGTTGGCGAGAAACTTCTGCGCGTAGGTGGTGAAGGTGTAGAACGCCACCGTGCCGCCGGCGGTGAGACCGACGACGGTGGCGATCTCGCGCCGATAGCCGAGCAGCTCGCGTACCGGTGCGCGCGCCGCAGTCGGTGACGCAGCCTGCTCGGCACGCGCGACCTCGAACGACGTCGTTTCATCGAGTCCGCGACGCAGCCAGAGTGCCGCAACGGCCAGCGCTCCGCCGATCGCGAAGGGAATGCGCCACCCCCACTGCTCCAGTGCGTCGACCGACAGCGTGCGCTGCAGCACGAGCAACACGCCGAGCGCGATCAGCTGCCCGCCGATCAGCGTGACGTACTGGAAGCTGGAATAGAAGCCACGCAGCTGGCGACCGGCCATCTCGCTGAGATACGTCGCGCTCGCACCGTATTCGCCGCCCACGCTCAGTCCCTGGAGCAGCCGCGCGAACACGAGAAGCAGCGGTGCAGCGACGCCGATGGCCGCATGGCTCGGCGTGACCGCGATGAGCAGCGAGCCGGCGCACATGAGCAGCACCGAGAGACTCAGCGCGGCGCGCCGGCCTCGGCGATCGGCGTAGCGCCCCATCAGCCAACCACCAACCGGGCGCATGAGAAAGCCGAGGGCGAACACCGCGGCCGAGTTGAGAAGCTGCGCCGTCTGGCTAGCCGGCGGGAAGAACGACTTCGCGAAGTAGAGGGCGAACGCGGAGTAGACGTACCAGTCGTACCACTCCACGAGATTGCCGGCGGACCCGCCGACGATGGACTTGAGCCGGCGGGCGTCGGGGCGGGCGGCGCGTTCGCTCACGCGTGCATCGCCGGCGTGGGCTCCTTCCGTACGCCGTGCCGCGCGAAGTTCGTGATGATGCTGGCGAAGGTGGCGGGATCATCGTATGGCAGGGCGTGGGCCGCGGTGGCCACGCACTGCATCACGCCCCCGGCGGCGCCGGGCCGTTCGATGCCGACGAGTCGCGCACACTCACTGGCCCAACGCGGCGTGATGACCGGATCGCGCGCGCCGCACACGACGAGCACCGGCTGCATGATGGCGGGAAGCTTCTCCTCGATGCGATCGCGCAGCGCTTCGGCGAGAGTGGCGAGGATGCGTCGCGGGCCGGCGCGCAGATAGTCTCGCGCAACGATGACCGCGAGACGCCAGGGTTCACGCGGCACGTCGGCAAGCACGCGGGCGAGCATGACGACCGCGCTGCGATGCGCGGGATCCATCGTCGGCGCGTTGAGCACCAGGCCGACAGCGCATTCCGGCCGCTGCGCCACGCATTCGACGATCACCTGGCAGCCGTACGAGTTGCCGACGAGGATGGCGGGACCGATGTCCCGCGCGTCGAGCCAGCTCGCAAGGACGCGCGCGTGCTCCGTCACGCCGAACGTGCGCGCTGGCGTGGCGCTGCGACCGAAGCCCGCGAGATCCAGCCCGGCGACGGTGTGCGTCTCGGCGAGCCGCGCCATCGTCGGCTCCATGTACCGCGTGGAGACGCCGAGCCCGTGCACGAAGACGACAGGCGGCCCCGCGATCCGAGGACCCGATGGCTCGGAGATCCGGCCGTGAATGCGCACACCATCGACCTCGTCCCACACCGAAGTCAGTTCCATGAGTGCAAGCTACTTCGGCAGGAGCTTGATGGCCGAGCGACCTTCCTGCTCCACCTGGTCGATGGTGCAGCCGGCCGGAGGCTTGTCGGGACGCCAGCGAAGAAACGAAGTACCGTGCCGGAAACGTCCGCCGGAGAAGTGGTCGTACTGCACTTCGACGACGAGCTCGGGAGCGAGCGGCTCCCATTGGCTGGAGCGTTCGGTGCTCCAGCGACTCGGGCCACCGGGCGCTTGTCCGGTGAAGCCGGGAGGATGCTTCAGCTTCTCGAGCTTCTTCGTGACGGCGGGCTTCTCGGTGTTGGGGATGTTTGAGGTGAAGCCGACGTGATGCAGCAGGCCGCCGTCGTCATAAAGGCCGAGAAGGAGCGAGCCGACGACCTTTCCCTTCGATGCGTAGCGAAAGCCACCGACGACGCATTCGGCGGTGCGCATGTGCTTCATCTTCTGCATGCCGTCGCGAGTGCCGCCGAGATAGGCGAGATCGAGCCGCTTGGCGATGATGCCGTCGAGTCCACCACCCACGGAGCGAAACCACTTCTTCACCGTGACCATGCTGGTCGTCGCGGGCGAGAGGTGGATGGCGATCCCCTTGGGCACCTTCCCGGCGACGAACTTCTCCAGCGCCTCACGTCGTTCAGCGAGGGGCTGCTTCACGAGTGAGGTGCCCTTGGCGTCGACCAGCAGATCGAAGACGATGAGCGTGGCCGGGCTTTCCACGGAGAGCTTCGCGATGCGGCTCTTCGCGGGGTGGATGCGGAGGAGGAGCTCGTCGAACGAGAGCGCCCCGTCGTGCGGGATGACGATCTCGCCGTCGAGCACGAAGCGCTGTGCCTTCACGGCGCGCAGCGTCTCCACCAGTTCGGGGAAGTAGCGCGCGAGCGGCTTTCCCGCCTTCGACATGAGATCGATCTTGTCGCCGTCGCGGAAGGCGAGGCAGCGGAAGCCGTCCCATTTGGGCTCGTACTGCCAATCGCCGCCGACGGGAAGTTCGTCGACGAGCTTCGCTTCCATCGGAGCATAGGTGCGTGGAATCGGGAGCGTCATAGCACCTTCGCCAGATCGAAGCGGCCGCGCTTCGCGAGCAGGGGCTTCCACAGGTCGCCGAGCTTCCGCAGTCGTGCGGGCACGTTGTCGATGCGAAAGTCCTCGATCTTCACGCCGCGCTCTACCTCGCTCCAGGTGAGCGGAGTGGAGACGGAGGCTCCTGGCTTTGGCCGAGGTGAATAGATGGACGCGAGGGTGCGGCCCCACGCGTTCTGATTGTAGTCCACCAGCACGCGCCCCTTCGGGCGTTCGGCGATGCGATACTCCGCCGTGAGGAGCTTCGGATGCTTCGCGGCGAGCGTCTGGGCGAGCGCCTTGGCGAAGGTCCACACTTGCTTCTGCGTGGGGCCGCGCACGATCGGGACATAGAGGTGCGCGCCAGCGGAGCCGGTGGTCTTGATGAGGGGCGTCATGCCGAGCGCCTCGAGGGCGTCGCGGACGACGAGTCCGGCGTCGAGCACCTTCCGGAAGGTGACCCCACCCTTCTTCACCGGATCGAGATCGAAGTGGAGATAGTCGGGGCGATCGACGTCGTCACAGCGGGCGTACCACTGGTTGAGGTCGATGCAGCCGAGGTTGACTACCCAGAGGAGCGACGCGAGGTCGTTCACGACGGGGAAGTCGATGACGTTCCCCGACTTGTGGTCGATGGTACAGGTCTCCAGCCAGTCCGGGTGCGGCTCGGGGACGCGCTTCATGAAGAAGCACTTGCCATTCGCGCCATTGGGATAGCGCTTCATGACCATCGCGCGGTCGCGCAGATGGGGGAGCAGCCAGGGAGAGACGTCGGCGTAGTACTGGAGGAGCTGGCGCTTGGCGATCCCGTCGTCGGGCCAGAACAGCTTGTCGAGGTTGGTCAGCCTGACGCGGCGGCCCGCGATGGTGAGCTCGACCTCCGTCTCGGTCGTGGGGATGTTGAGCGCGCGCCGGGTAGCCATGGCGGGCTCGGGGGGCAAATCGGGGGCCGGAGAAGCGGTGGGACGTGGGACGTGACGGGGCG
>DASSIC010000643.1:0-11036 GCA_035692325.1 Gemmatimonadaceae bacterium
CCTGCTGCAATTGCCCACGGCGCGTGTCACGTCGATCGAGGTGAGCGAGGGGCGCGACCGTCTCGGGTGGGGTGTGCGCGGCGCAGGCATCGGCGTGCTCGCCGGGGGACTGCTTGGCGCCGTCACCGTCGGTCGCGACTCGCAGGCCGACCTCGCTGCCATCGCCGGATTCTTCGCCGGCGCCGTCCTCGGCGCAGCGGGCGGCGCCCTGTTCGGCGCGATCGCTGCGCCGGAGCGGTGGGACCGCATCCACCTCTCCGGAGTGGTTCGATGACCGGCGCCGTAAGGGTGTTCGCGGCGCTCGCGCTGCTGCTTTCCGCACTGGAAGTGGCGAGCGCGCAGGCCGCGGCGGGGCTCACCATCGCGCCAGGCACCGAACTTCGTCTGACGCCGCGTGCGGCGGGGATGCCGCGTCGCCATGGTCGCGTCGTCCAGCTTGCCGGGGATACGCTCGTGCTGCGCGAAGGCGACGCCCTCTCGCACACCGCGCTTTCGGATCTCGCCGCGCTCGAGGTGCGGGGCGGCGAGGACAAGCGGCGCGGATTCCTCATCGGCGCCGGCGTCGCGGCGGGCATCACCGGCGTGTTCGGCGGCATCGACGTCAGCAAGGGCAACATCAGCCGCGACGACTTCGTCGGCACGCTCATCGTGAACGCGCTCATCGGTGGGCTCGTCGGTTATGCCTTCGCACCGAAGGGCTGGGAACGCATCCCGTTGCCCATCAGCGATCGATGAAGGCGGTCCGCGTCCGGGAGCACGGAGGTCCCGACGTCCTGCGGGTCGAGACCGTGCCGGACCCCACGCCCGGCGCGGGCGAAGTCGTGGTGAAGCTCGAGTCGATCGGCGTCAACTTCATCGACTGCTACTTCCGGAAGGGGCAGTACAAGACCGCACTGCCGTACACGCCCGGCAGTGAAGGCGCGGGCGTCGTCGTCGCGATCGGCAGCGGTGTCACCGACGTCGGCGTGGGCGACCGCGTGGCGTCACAGAATCTCCTCGGCGCGTACGCCGAGCTCGCCGCGGCGCGCGCGGACCGGCTCGTGGTGCTGCCGGAGGGAGTCGCGGCGCGCGACGGCGCCGCGGCGATGCTCCAGGGGATGACCGCGCACTATCTCGCCGCGTCCACGCACACACTGCAGGCGGGCGACTGCTGCCTCGTCCATGCCGCCGCCGGTGGCGTTGGCCTGCTGCTCTGCCAGATCGCGCGACGCCACGGCGCCTTCGTCATCGGTACGGTATCCACTCCCGAGAAAGCGGCGCTCGCGCGCGACGCCGGGGCGAACGAGACGATCAACTACACGAAGCAGGACTTCGTGGCCGAGGTGAAGCGCATCACCGGCGGCGTGGGCGTGCAGGTCGTCTACGACTCCGTCGGCGCGACGACGTTTCTCAAGGGACTCGACTGTCTCGCACCACGCGGCATGATGGCGCTGTTCGGCCAGAGCAGTGGCCCCGTCGATCCGATCGATCCGCAGATCCTCAACCAGAAGGGCTCGCTCTTTCTCACGCGGCCAACGCTCGCGCACTACGTCGCGACACCCGCCGAGCTGCGCTGGCGTGCCGGCGAGGTCCTCGGCTGGATTCGCGACGGCTCACTTCGCCTGCGGATCGATCGCGATCTTCCGCTCGCGCGCGCGGCTGATGCACACCGTGCGCTGGAGGCGCGTGAGACGACGGGCAAGGTGCTGCTGCACCCATGACGATGCGGCGACGTTACGCCCACCCGCGCCTGATCGTCGCGGTAGCGATGCGTCGATCACTCGCACTTCTCGCCACGGTGGCCTGCACCGCGTGCACGCGGCAGCTCGCCGCGCCGTATCCACATCGGACTGCCGATCGTTCTTCCGCGCCTGCCGCACCGGCGCCACGCGTGGTGCTCGCCGGGGCGCCCACGCTTGGCCGGTCGGCGGTGTCGGGAGCCGAGGCGCTCAACTACGTGCTGACGCGGGCGCTGGAGATTCCGGTGGCCGGCAAGCGGATGGAGCAGCTGCAGGACACCTTCGACGAGGGACGCGACGGCGGCCGCGTCCACCGCGCGCTGGACATCCTCGCGCCGCGTGGCACGCCGGTGCTCGCCGCCGACAGCGGGCGCATCCTGCGGGTCAAGACGAACGCGCTCGGCGGCAACACCATCTACGCGACCGACCCACAGGGGCGCATCGTGTATTACTATGCGCACCTGGACGCGTACCAGAAGGGGCTGGCCGAAGGGCTCGTCGTCGCCCGCGGCGACACGCTCGGCTACGTCGGCACGACGGGGAACGCGCCGAAGGACACGCCGCACCTGCACTTCCAGGTGATGCGCATGCCGCCCGACGGGAAGTACTGGGACGGCGAGCCGATCAACCCATACCCGCTCTTTCTCCTCCTGCACGGCGTCGCCGCCAATGACTCTCTCGTCGAAGGAACGCGCTGAGCTCCGCGCCGAAGCCCATCACCTGACGCCGCTCGTGCACGTGGGCCATCAGGGCCTCACCGACGCCCTGTTCCAGACGCTCGACGACGCCCTCCGTACCCGCGAGCTCGTGAAGGTCGCGCTGGCGAAGACGACCGACGTCTCCGCGAAGCACGCCGCGCATCAGCTGGCCGAGAAGATGGGCGCCGACGTGGTGCAGACGATCGGCCGGACGTGCACCCTGTTCCGCGAGAATCCGGATCTCAAGCGGAAGAAGGGCGACGCGCCGCCGTGGAGATGACGTGAGACGTGAAACGTGAGACGTGAGACGTCCCACGCCCCACGCTACTTCCACGGCATCGCCGGAATCGTCGCCGGATACTTGAACGGCCCCGCCGCGAGCTGCGCCCACGCATTGGGAATCGCGTCCACCAGGCTGTAGCTGTAGACCGACATCCCCGTGATCGCGCGCGAGTGGGCGAGATCGATCTGCTGCTTCATCTCGTTCCACCCCTTGATCGCGGCGACGCCCACGTACACCTGACGCCCGGCCTGTCCCTCGATGCGCTGGATGTGATCGTCCATCACGCAGGTCCAGTCGGTGTTGGAACAGTACGTCTTCACCGTCCATGACGTCGACGTCGCCGTGGCGGGATAGTCCATCGGCACCTCGACGTCCAGGTCGCCCGCCTGTGCCCACGCCTGCGGATCCTGGAACAGGTCCGTGAAGCTCCACGTCGCCGACCAGCCGGCGCGCGGCTTGTATCCGGGAAACACCGCCGCCGAGATCACCATCGTCGGATCGACGGCCATCACGGCGTCGTGCACCTGCTTCACCCCCTGGTTCACCAGGCCGCGCCGAAAGTCGAGCCAGGTCGCCTGGGCGTTGGACGTCGGGAAGGCGCCGGTCGCATCACGGAACGCCGCCTGTGTCGCGGCGTCATAGGAGACGTTGTTCGCCGGGAAGCGGATGCGGTCGAGGTGGATGCCCCGAAGTCCCAGCGGCCCGTACCGGCGCGCAAGGTCGGCGGCCACGGTGGCCAGCTGCGCCCGCACCTCGGGCACGCCGGGCGACACCCACATGTACTCGCTCGTGGTAGTGCAGTTGTCCACCTGCCGCGTGATCGCGCCCGTCGTGAAGTTCTTCGTGCTCACGCTCCACTCGGGATGCGCCTTGAGCCAGTTCGACGGTGTGCTCGCGATGAACTGATCGCACGCCACGGTATGTCCATTGACGATCGTGCCGCCCGAGATGAACCCCGTGTATGCGTTCAGCCACGCGTGCACCTGAATGCCGTACTTCGCGGCCTCCGCGAGCGCGACCACCAGTGGGTCCTGTGCCGGACGCGGACCGCCCAGCCGCCCGCACATGCGCGGTGAGCAGGGTTCCAGATCGGAGAAGTACAGCGCGTCGCCAGAGGTGCGCACCTGGAAGTAGACGACGTTGAAGTTCGCGCTCGCTGCCTTCTGGAAGATCGTGGCGATCTTCGCGAAGTCCACCGCCGACGCCGTCGTGTACTCGAAGCGCGTCACCCACAATGCCCGCGCCTCGACCGGATTGGTGACCGTCACGTGTGCCGCGCCGCGCTGGCCCTCGACGTCGGCGAATGCGTCCGTCGCGCCCGGCGCGACCGTCGTCACCACGCCTCCCGCCACGGTGAGAACCGACGGGTTGGCCGACGACCAGGTCACCGGACGGTCCGTGAGCACGACGCCATGGCGGTCCTTGACCGTGGCGGCGAGCGTGAGCGGTCGAAACAGGGCCACGCTCGCGGTCGACGGAGTCACCTCCACGCTGGCGACCGCCGCCGGCCACACGCGCACCGACGCACGCCCCACTACCTCGTCCACCGTCGCTTCCATCTGCGCCGAGCCCGTCGAGATGCCGGCCGCGGTTCCGGCGCCCAGGCTCTCCAGCACCAGCCCGTCGGTCGAATGCCAGGTGACTGCGCGGCCGAGCAACGGCTCACCCACCGAGTCGAGCGCCGCCGCGGTGTAGGTGACCGTATCGCGCACCGCGATGGAGTCGGGTCCCGTGACGACGACGCTCTTCACCGGCACCGGCACGATGCGCACGCGCACCGTGTCGGCGTCCTTCTTTTCGTCTACGATGATCAGCACCGTCCCCGTGTCCTGGGCGGTGATCAAGCCCGTGCTGTCCACCGTCGCGATGGCCTCGTTGTCGGATCGCCACTCGGTGTGCTGCTTGTGCTCGAGCACGTGCCCCTGCGGATTCGTGACCGTGGCGTCCAGCGAGATCGACTGGCCGCCACGCTCGCCGGCCGCCGCACTCGGCGTGCGCAGCAGGAGCAGCAGGCCGTGCTCGGATGCCGTGACGTCGAGCTTCTCGCGCGGCGAGTCGGGCGTCGGCAGAGTCGTGGACAGGTCGCCGCGGCAGGCGGCGGCGAGCAGGAGCAGCGTGCTCGCGACGTGACGGAGGCGCACGGGAGTCGGGGCGGATGGTCGAGGTAGGCCAGGCGTCCCGGAGCGCCGGGAACGGGCACGAAGGGCGGGAATCTCGCCGGCAGGCTTCAGCTCCGCCAGAGTCGGGACGGGGCTTCTCCGGATGCCAGCGCTCCGCCCTGATGATAGACTGTCCCGCGCAGCCGGTGGCGAGCATGAGGCAGGCGTCGTCCAGCCATCCACGAGCACGCAGCATGCACGCATTTCCCACGGGCGCGCGCGACCGTTCCCGTTGTCGCTCGACTGATTCGCATTATCTTGACCGTAGCGCCCACACTTCGCAGGAACCACTGAGGCGGACATGCCCTACGTCATTACCGAAGCCTGCATCAATACCAAGGACAAGGCGTGTGTCGACGTCTGTCCGGTCGATTGCATCTACGAAGGTCCCGACCAGCTGTTCATCAATCCCGACGAGTGCATCGACTGCGGGGCGTGTGAGCCGGAGTGTCCGGTGACGGCGATCTTCCCCGAAGAGGATGTGCCGCAGCAGCTCAAGCAGTACGTGCAGCTCAACCGGGACGTCTTCAAGAGCGACAACCCGCCCGGACGCCCCACCAGGTAGGCCGCGAGGGCGGCGCGCGATGCTCCGCGCCCTGACGTTCGACTACTGGGACACGCTGTACGAGGGAGGCGCGCTGCCGGAGCGCGTGGCGCTGCGCCGCACCGCGGTGGGCGCGCTGCTCGGCGCCTACGGCCGCGCGCTCCCGGACGAACAGCTGCGCGCGCTGTACGAGGAATCGGGGCGCGAGGCCGAGCGCTGGTGGAGCGAGGAGCACCGTGGCTACCGCACCGACGAGCGCCTGCGCTGGATCCTCGAGCGCGCCGCCGTCACGCCACGCGACGAGTGCCAGCACGTCGCCGCCGCCGCGGACGCCGTGGACAACGCGCTCCTCATGCTGCCCCCCGCGATGTTCGCCGGTGCCTGGCAGATGCTCCGCGCCCTCTCGCGGCACTTCACCCTCGCCGTCATCAGCGACACCGGCTTCGCATCCGGACGCGCCCAGGACCGTCTGCTGGAGAAGGACGCCGCTCGCGACTTCTTCGCCGCGACGATCTACTCGATGGACATCGGCCACGCGAAGCCGCGCCCCGAGATCTTCGCCGCCGCGGTCGGCACCCTCGGCGTCGAGCCCGGGGAGGTCCTGCACATCGGCGACAACGAGCGAACCGACGTCCGCGGCGCCCTCGCCGCCGGCTTCCGCGCCGTGCGCCTGGACGTCGTCCGCTCCGGCGGCCCCAGTGAAGCCGAGTTCGTGGCCCGATCGTTCGAGGAGCTCACTGACTACCTAAGGGGACAGGCCCGCGGGACCGCATGTGAACCGTGAACGGTGAACGGTGAACCGTAAGATCAAAGGCACACCAGACTGAGTCCGGTGTGCCTTTTCCGTTACCGTTCACCGTTCACCGTTCACCGTTCACCGTTCACCGTTCACCGTTCACCGTTCACCAGCCGTTCCACCCGTATTTCTGCTTCGCGATGAACAGCCCCGCGATCACGACGTACTGCAGGAAGGTCGAGATCTCGCTGCGCCACGCTTCGCCCCAGTGGTGCTCGCCCTCCTCGTCGTCCGCCGGCGGGCGCGGGAACCAGCGCGACGTGCGGTTCTTGTAGGCGAGATACTCGCCCCCGAAGATCGACTCCAGCACCCCCTCCTCGTACCGCACGATCAGGGTGTACTCGATGGCGAACAGCGCGATGGCGAACGGGATGAACCAGAGCACGTCCGAGATCACGATGAAGCCGATCCAGATGAGGAAGTTGCCCACGTAGAGGGGGTTCCGCATCCAGGAGAAGATCCCGTAGGTGACGAGACGCTGCACGGTGCGCGAGCGACGCCGCGTGACCGTGCCGGCGGCGGCCACGCCAGCCAGCCGGATCATCTCGCCCAGCGCGATCAGCAGCAGGCCGAGCAGCCAGTTCATCGCGTCCGGCGTGCCGCGCGCGAGCAGCGGCACGAGCAGAAACGGGACGGGCAGCCAGCCGCGATGCCGGAAGAGGATGCTCCCGATGCGCGCGCTCGTGCTGCGCTCCGCGTCGGAGATCGGCGGTTCGGGCGCGGAGGCGGCGGGGGGCGTCGGCGGCGTGGAAGACGTCATGGCGGAAGCGGGGCGGGAAGGGAGCCGAAAGGTCGCCTCGCCGCGCTCAATGCTCAAGCGGCGGATCGAGATCCGCCGCGTTCAGTCGCTCTGCAACGCGCCGAGGAACTCGCCCACGACATGGTTGAATGCTCCGGGCCGCTCGTAGGCGCACGCGTGCCCGCTCGTCTCCAGCAGCTCGAACCGGCTGCGCGGCATGCACGCCGCCATCGCACGCAGCTCATCGGGCGGAGTGAAGCCATCCTCCGCTCCACCCACGACCAGCGTCGGGACCTCGATCGCCGGCAGCAGCGCGCTCGAGTCCGGGCGCTCCGCCATCGCGCGGAGCGCTCCCACGACTCCCTCCGCCGGTGCCGACGCCATCATGCGTCGAAGCGAGTCGCGCACCTCGGCGCGACGCTCGAGCGTGGTGCGCCCGACCATCGCCTTGAGCTGACGTTCGGCGAGCGCCTCCACGCCGTGCGCCTCGACGAACTCGATGAGGCGCATCCGCTTCTCGCGCGCCTCAGGAGTGTCCGCCGTGGCGCGCGTGCTCGTGAGAATCAGCGCACGCACGCGCACAGGGTGGCGACGCAACATGGCGAGCGCGACGTATCCACCCATCGACAATCCGCAGATCACCGCGCGGTCCACGGCGCGGGCGTCGAGGAGTGCGGCGAGATCATCGGCGTACTGATCGATGGAATACGGGCCGCGCACCGTCGTCCCGCCGAATCCGCGCAGGTCCGGCGCGATGCAACGCGCGAGCGTGGAGAGCCCACTCACCTGACCCGCCCACAGGGTGCGGTTGTGCGGCCAGCCATGAATGAACAGCAGCGCCGGCCCGCGCCCGACGTCGTCGTAGGCGACCTCGAGCCCGCCGGGCAGTCGCTCGATCATCGCGGACTTCTCTCTCCGTCCTCGGGCCAGTGGGGCAGGAGCGTGCGCCATTCTTCCGGCACCCGCACCGGCTTCCCCGACCGGTCGATGCACACGAACACGATCGACGCCTGCGCCACGAGCACGCCGTCCTTCACCTTCTTCACGTCCTGCTTCACGATGTAGCTCGTGTTCTTCACGGCCAGCAGCCCGCTCCGGATCGCCAGATCGTCACCCGGCAGCGACTGCGCGAAGTAGTCGATGTCGACGTGCCGCACGACCGACCACACGGGCACGCTGGCGAAGTCGTGAACGCCGCCGACGTCCTGTCGCTCGAGCAGCTCCCAGCGCGCCCGCTCGAGGAAGGCGAGCATGGTCGCGTGATTCACGTGCCCCAGCATGTCGCAATCGGCTGGGTAGATGTGGAAGACGACTTGGGGCAGGACGTCCGTCATCGTGCGCTGGGTGCGGGATCGGGGCGCGACAGAGGCGGCACGTCGTTGCCGCGCGTGAGCCATCGCCCGTCGAAGGTTAGCCAGAAGAGAACGCGCTCGTGAGGCGCGCGACGCGCCCGCTCGAGGGCGACGGCGAAGCTCTTGGCGCTGTACGTCGGGTCGAGCAGCGGTCCACCCGCGTCGAGCAGTGCCTGCGCTGCGGCGCGCCCCGGGATGGTCTCGCGTCCGTATGCGCCACCGTAGGCGTCCTCGTCGATGACCAGGCGCGCGGCGTCGAGCGGGGGGAGAGGGACTCCCGCCTGCCGCGCGATGAGCGCACGCGTGCGGCGCGCCAGGCGCAGCACGTGCGCGCGGTTCGCGACGATGCGTGGCACCACTCGCACGCCGATCACTCGCGTCGGCACGCCGGCGAGCGTGAGCCCAACCAGCAGGCCCGCGACCGTCCCGCCACTGCCGAGTGGTGCCACGATGACGTCGGGGACAGGCAGGTGCAGTCGGGCGAGCTGCGTCACGAGCTCGAGCGCCGCGCTCGCATGTCCCACCGCGCCCAGGGGAACGCTCCCGCCGGCCGGCACCCAGTGCACCCCACCGCGGATTCGCCGCACCGCCGCGCGCAGATACGCCTCGGCCACCGAGCGCGCGGAGGTCACTCGCGCCACATCGCTCAGACGGCGCGCGGTCGACTCGGCGACGGCGTTCGCCTCCTGCGGCCAGGTGATGACCTGTGTGCGCGCTCCGAGGCGCGCGCCGTGCTCCGCCACCGCAAGCGCGTGCGTGGACCCGGTGGCGCCAACCGTCAGCAGCTCGCGTCCAGGAGAGAGCCCGGCGAGCAGCAGCTCGAGCGCCCGCACCTTGTTCCCACCCAGCGATGGTGCGCTCACGTCGTCGCGCTTGGCCAGCAGCGACACTCCATCCACTCGCCACCATTCGACGGGTGTCTCGTGCACCCCGAGGTCCGCCCGCGCCAGCGACGCGGCGAGCCGGGGATAGCGCGCCGACAGTGCCCGCATGCCTAGCCGGTGGCGGTGCCGTGATCCAGCGGCTCGTCCAGGTCCGCCGAGTGGACCCGGTGCTCCCCCGTCGCCTCGGTCGGCAGCTTCTGCACGTAGAGCACCTGCACCGTCACCAGCACCACGGCCAGAAGAGGAACCGCCACCATGAGCCCAAGGAACCCGAACACCAGCGCCAGCAGCGCCTGCGTGATCACGGTCAGCGCGGGCGGCAGGTCCATCCCCCCCTTCATCAGGAGCGGGATGAGGATGTGGTTCTCCAGGAACTGGATCCCGACATAGGCCCCCGCCACCAGCAGCGCCTTCTCCGGCGAATCGAGGAACCCCATGCCGATGGCGGGCACGGCACTCAGGAGCGGGCCCACGGTCGGAATGAACTCGAACAGGCCGGCGAGCAGGCCGAGGGCGAACGCCGCCTTTACCCGCAGGATCAGCAGGACGATCGTCGTGACCGTCCCGATGACCGCCATCGCAATGAGCTGCGTTACGAGCCACTTTCGCAACACCATCGCGATACGATCCATCACTTCAGCCCCCTGGACCCGCCGCTTGACCGGAAGTAGGGCAAGAGCGCCCCGACGGTAGAGCTCCGGGTCGGCCGCGAAGTAGATGCTCAGGAAGACGATGAGCAGAAAGCCGCCGACTGCCGCGACGGTGTGACTCAGGAAGGGGAAGAGATACCGCGATGCACCGCCGAACTGGGCGGTCAACCGCCCCTTGAGGGAGGGCGCCGCCTTGCCGGAATCGGCCGGCGCGGGCTGGCCTCTCGCGGCTGGTGTCGTGGGCCCGCCCGCCGTTGGCTGCGCGGCGGCGGGTGATGGCCGCGTCGTCTGCGTTCCGCCCAACAGCACGCCGAACATCCCGCTCTGTCGCCGATTCACCCATTCCTCGACGCGATCGACCGCTTCGGGGAGCTTGAGCCTCAGCTCCGCACCCTGCTCGCGAAGGGTGGGCGCCATCCACGCGCCGAAGCCGAACAGCAACCCGAAGAAGGCGATGACGATCATCGCCGCGCCGATCCCGCGGGGGATCCGCCACCGCTGCAGTCGGTCGACCCCTGCCGAGATGGCGATGGCGAACAGGACGCCCAGGAAGACGGTCAGGAACAGTGCGTTCGCGAACCAGATGAGCCGCAGGAACAGGTACATCGCCAGCACGAGCGCTGCCGTGCGCACGATGTCCCGGCTTCGCCATCCCACCGTGCGATGGTGCCGTACCACTCCACGGCCCACGCCGCGCGGCGGGATCTCGCCTCGGTGCTCGGGGTGAGTGGCGTTCGCGGAGGGGTCGCCGGCAGGGCCGCGGCGCAGGTCGCGCGCGGGGTCACGGGTGGGGTCGGTCATGCGTTGGGGCGCGGGTGTGGCGGACGCGTGGACGGTGGGTCGAGAGCCAGTCCCGTGCCGCGGACGACGCGTGACGCGAGGGCGCGAAGCGCTACATTACCGCGTTGTCCGATCCGCCAACAGAGCGAGGAGTCAGCGTGGCCCAAGGCGCGAACGCAGCATCGTTCGTCTATCTCGATACCGTGGACGCCGTGGACCGGCTCACTTCGCAGATCGCCGCCGCGAAGGAGCTGGCCCTCGACACAGAGGGGGCGAGCTTCCATCGCTTCGTCGATCGCATCTACCTGCTGCAGCTGTCCACGCGCGACACGCACGCCGTGATCGATCCGCTGCCCATCGGCACGCCGGCGGGCCTCGGCCGACTGCTCGAGGATCCGACGGTCGAAGTCGTGTTTCACGACGCCGACTACGA
>DASSIC010000644.1:0-2100 GCA_035692325.1 Gemmatimonadaceae bacterium
GCCGTCGGGGGGATCGTGCCGCTCGTGGATCCGCGCACGGTGCTCGACCTCGGCTGGCAGCTCAGCGTCGCGGGGACCGTGGCGCTCGTGGCTGGAGGTGCGCTCGCCGGCCGGGCGATTCCGCGCGGCTGGCGCGGGCGATGGCGCGCGCTGGCTCGCGCGATGATCGTCGGTGTCGTCGCCACGATCGTCACCGCGCCGCTCGTCGCGTGGACGTTCGGTCGCATCGCGCTGCTCGGACCATTGACCAATTTGGTGGCCGATCCCCTGATGGCCCTGCTGCAGCCCACGCTGTTCGTGGCGCTCTGCACGCCGATTCCCGCTGTCGAGCGGCTCACCGCCGACGCCGCCCATCTGCTCATCGCCCTGTTCGATGGTGTGGCGACGCACGCCGCATCGCTCCCGGGGGGCGCGCCCGCGGTGCTGCCGACGACACTCGCCGCCGTCGCGGGTGGGGTGGCCGCGGTCGCGATGGTCGTGGCGTGCGTGTCGCAGCGCCCCGCGCGCGCCGCGATCGTCGCGCTGGGCGCACTGGCCGTGCTGATCACCGAGCCGGTGCTCGTACCTGCGCGGCGCCTCACCGAGCTGCACGTGCTCGACGTGGGGCAGGGGGATGCGATCGCGCTGCGCACGCGCGCCGGCCGGTGGATCGTCGTCGACGCTGGGCGAACGTGGGCCACCGGCGACGCCGGGCGCAGCATCGTCGTGCCGTACATCGCGCACCGCGGCGGCGAGATCGCGCTGTTCGTCCTGTCGCATCCGCACGCGGATCACGTCGGCGGTGCGGCGTCGCTGTTCGCGGCGCTGCGCCCGCACCGATTCCTCGATCCCGGCTACGTCGGCACCACCCCCGCCTATCTCGCCGCGCTGCGTGAGGCGCGGGTCGACGACATTCCATGGCAGCGCGTGCGTCCCGGCGACTCGCTCGTAGTGGACGAAGTCGTGCTCACCGCCCTCGCCCCCGATTCCGCGTGGGCCGCGCATCTCGACGACGCCAACCTCGCGAGCACCGTCCTCGCCGCACGCATCGGCGCGGTGCGCTTCCTCCTGACCGGTGACGCCGAGGGACCGGAAGAGGAGTGGCTGCTCGCCCGCGATTCCACCGCGCTGTCGGCCGACGTGCTCAAGGTGGCACATCACGGCAGCGCGACCAGCACGACGCCGCCCTTTCTCGCCGCCGTGCGCCCTCGCCTGGCCGTCGTGAGCGTCGGCGCGCACAACACGTACGGTCATCCGGATGCGACCGTGATGACGGCGCTCGCGGCGTCTGGCGCGAGCGTGCTGCGCACCGATCTCGCGGGCACGATCGTCGTCCGCACGGATGGCCGGCGGCTGGAGGTGGAGGCGCGCGACATGCGTTGGACCCTCCCCGAACGCCGTCCTTGAGCCGGCCATCACGGAGACGCATGCTGCACTGGTTGATCGGTCGACCTTTCTCCCTTCCGGCGACGCTGCTGGCGGCGTATCCGGAGCTCCGCGAGGCCCGCTGGCGACGCGGCGGGCTCGCGCTGCGCGTGGGGGGGTGGTGCCTGGGCCGCCGCACCGTCAGCGGCATCACCCTCTGGCGCACGATCTGGCTCGCCGACCACGCGTCACTGACGCCGGAACTGCTCTTGCACGAACTTCGACACGTGCACCAGTTTCAGGGCGATCGTGCCTTCCCGCTGCGCTATCTGTGGCGGAGCGTTCGGTACGGCTACACCGACAATCCCTACGAATCCGACGCGCGCACCTATGCGGCCCAGCGAGTGGCCGGCGCGTCTTCCACCGTGTAGAGGCAGCCTCGTGGTCAATCACACTGCGACGTCGGTCGTCACGATCGAGCGGTTCATCATCGAGCAGGAGCGCCTGCACCCCGAAGCGACGGGCGAGCTGTCGGGGATCCTGTACGACATGGCGCTCGCCGCCAAGATGATCGCCAACAAGGTGCGGCGGGCCGGTCTCGTCGACATCCTCGGTGCGACCGAGAACTCGAACGTACAGGGGGAGATCCAGCAGAAGCTGGACATCTTCGCCAACGACACGATCGTGAAGGCGATGGACCATGGCGGCCGGCTGTGCGCCATGGCGTCGGAAGAGGAGCCGGGCCTCATCCAGATC
>DASSIC010000645.1:0-2763 GCA_035692325.1 Gemmatimonadaceae bacterium
GTTCGCGCCCACGCTGACGCCTGCACCCGCGAGCACGGAGAGCGAGAGCTCGGCGCCTCGGGTGCGCAGCCGCCCCACGTTCACGTTCTGGTAGACGGGCAGCCTTCCCAGCGTCGCGCCCGTCGGCGCGGCGACGATCGCGTCGTGGATGTCGTTCTGGAAGAGCGCGACATCCGCGGTGAGCCGCTCGTTCCGATGCTTGATGCCGGCGTCGACGTTCAGACTCGTCTCGGCGAGCAGATCCGGTGCGGCCATCTGATACGCCGAGCCTTCCGGCGTGGGACCGTCGAAGTAGCGCTCCACCAGGTTCGGTGCGCGGAAGCCGCGCCCCACCGAACCGACGATGGACGTGCCCTCGGCCACGCGCCACACCCCGTTCACCGCGTACACGCCGGTGCGGTTCGAGTGGCTGCCGAGCGAATCGGTGCGCGACGCGGTGAGCAGCGGAGCGCTCTCGAAGAACTGTCCGCGCCCGCCGACGATGAGCGAGAACTTCTCGTGCAGCCGCATCTCTGCCTGCGCGAAAGCGCCGTAGCTGGAGAGGGTGGCGTTCGGGATCTGCGCGCGGTTGCTCACCTGCGCCTGCGGCGGCCCGAACCCGACCACCGTCGTCACGATGGAGTCGGTGTTGGCGGAGTTGTCGTGGAAGTAGTCTACGCCATACGTGACGATCGCGCGATTCGTCACCTTGCTCGCCTCGGCGCGCATTCCGGTGGACTTGATGTCGGTGAAGTTGGCCGCCGTGATGTCGACGCCGGCACCGGCGGGGGTGCCCGGACCGAAGAAGGCGAAGATGTGCTGCGTGAGATCGCGCTCGTTCCGCTGCTGGTAGACAGTGAAGTCGAACCGGTCGGCGACCGGCATGCCGAGCGACTGTGCGTGCAGGCCCGCGCTCACCTTTCCGAACTGCTGCGCCGGATAGAGGATCTCGATTCGCGTGGGATCGCTGCCGATCAGCGTGGGCGGCACGTAGCCGAAGCCGGCGTCGTCGGCCGAGTAGCGCTCGTACTTCGCGAACAGGGTGAGCGCGCTCGCCGCTCGCCACGAGAGCGCGCTGGAGAGATTCCGGTCGCGCACGCCGCTGTGCTGGAGTGGCGTCGCGGTGGCGAGCGACACGTTGCCGTACGATCCCGCGGGTGCCATGTAGTCGCTCGACACGCGAGCCGACCCGGAGAGCTGGACGTTGACATCACCGGCGCTCGCCGAGAAGCTGCCGGTCGTCTTGCTCAGCGCGCCCGCGCCGCCGTACTGGTAGCCGAATCGTCCCGACATCCGCGGTGGACCGCCGAGATCGGGCGCCTGCGTGATGAGGTTGACGACGCCGCCGATCGCGTCGGTGCCGTAGAGCACCGATCCCGGCCCGCGGACGATCTCCACCCGTGCGAGCTGGTCGAGGTCGACGAGCGAGGGAATCTCGCCGAAGTCCTGTTGGCGGCGGCTGTTGTTGAGGCGCATCCCGTCCTCCAGCAGGAGGATGCGCTGGCCGCGCTGGCCGCGGATGGTGGGACGGACCTGGTTCACCCCCGTGCCCACCACGTCCACTCCCGGTTCGGCGCGAAGGAGGTCGGCGACGCCGTTCGCGACCCGCGTCCGGATGCGGAGCGAGTCGATCACCAGGACCGGGGCCGCGACGTTGCGGACGTCGGTGGCGGTGCGCGTGGCGGTGACGGTGACGGTCGCGAGGACGGGAGCGTCGGGCTTCGCCGAATCAGCGGCGGGCCGGGGTGCCACCTGCGACTGCGCCGCGGCAGGAGCGAGCAGCAACGCGAAGGCCGCGAGGCGAATCAGGGGGGATGGGCGCACGAGAGGGTCCAGGAGGGAGATACGTCCCACTCTAGGAGGGCCCGCCGCGCGCAACCATCGGGAACTCTACGGACATGGGAGGGGGAAAACCCGATTGCGGACGGGAGGGACGTAGGACGTGGGACGTGGCGGGGAGATCAGCTCGCGCCCAGCTTCACGCTGATGCCTGCGCCCTCGACGACGGCCCGCTGATAGACCAGCCAGGCCGCGGCGACGTCCTGAAGCGCCGTGCCCGTGCTGTCGAACACCGTGATCTCCTCGGCCGATCGGCGACCGGGCTTCTCGCCGCTCACGATCTCCGCCAGCTCGGCGTGGATCGAGTCCCGCGTCATCACGCCGGCGAGGATGGCGTGGTGAAGATCGCCCATCGCCGCGCACTGCTCCAGCAGATCGACGACGACCGTGCTCGCCGCGAGCAGAGCCGGCTCGAGCTCCTGCTTCTCCGGATTGTCCGCCCCGACGGCGGCGACGAAGCAGCCCGACGGAACGTCGTCGCGCCCCAGGAACCACCGGCGCGCGGTCGTGCACGTGACGATGATGTCACTCCGGCGTGCGGCCGTCGACAAATCCTCGATCGCCACCACGTCGATGCCGAGCTCGCGGGCCATCTCGTCGGCGTACCGGGCGGCACTTGCGGAGTCTGCGTCGAATGCGAATGCCGTGCGAATGGGCCGCACGGCGCACAACGCACGCAGCTGGCTCCGGCCCTGCTCTCCGCACCCGCAGATCGTGGCGACGCCGGCGTCCGCTCGTGCGAGATGGCGCGCCGCCACCGCGGTCGCCGCGGCCGTGCGGACGCTGGTGATCTCGATGGAGTCGAGCACGGCGAGCGGTCGTCCGCAGTCGGCATCGAAGAGGATGATGACGCCCTGGATCGTGGGCAGGCCGCGCGAGATGGGGTTCTGCGGGAAGTTGGCGTTCACCTTGGCGGCGAACACATGCGCCTCTCCGGTGAGGCCC
>DASSIC010000646.1:0-2340 GCA_035692325.1 Gemmatimonadaceae bacterium
GCGAAGCTGAACCACCCATTCCTGCCAGGCCGGAGCGTCGGTCGTGCTGCCGCGCGCGTTCACCGCGAACCGATCGAGCGCCGCCAGTTCGGCGAGCACCGGCTCGAGCAGCTCGGCGGCCCGCGCCGAGCGCGCCCGCGCGGCCGCGGGCTCGCGCTGCCCGACCGCCGCCGCGTCCGCGACGCGCGACTGCAGCCTGACCGCAAGTGTCTCTCCCCTCAACGCCGACAGCGCCGCCTCCACGTCGCCGAGTCCGGCGCGTGCGCGCGCGTCGAGGAGCGGCGTGAAGATCGCCGCGTTCGCCGCATCCGCCGCGGCGTCGCGCGGCGCGCCGAACGCGCGCAGCGAGCGCGCAAGCTCCGGCAGCAGCACCTGCTCAGGCATTCGTTGCGTCGTAGTGCACGTCACCGCGCATCTCCCCGTCGCTCAGCGCCGCGCGCGTGCTCGTGCGCGACTCGAACCGGCGCACGAACTCGGGGAGTCGCTCGGCGGTGAATCCATCGCGCGGCAATCCAAGCGCGCCGATCGCCCGCTCGATCCCGTCGGGGGTCCCTTCCACCTCCACGAGATCGTCCATGCGCGGATAATGCTCGAAGCGGATCATGACGCCGTCCAGCTCGTACTGCGCGATCTCGCGATCGATCTCGATCGTCACGATGTAGCCAAGGCGGTCGAGGATGGCGGCGAGCGCGTCGGGCTCGCCGACGTGCACCTCGTGCTCCTCGCGCACCTTGTAGCCCCCTTCGCGATGCGTGGGACCCTTCCAGTCCATCTCGACGCGCACCGCGTCGCCTTCGCCGTAGGTGCGCACGCGCAGCACGTGATCCCGGGCCGCCAGCGCATACTCGGCGGTATCGTAGCGTCGATCGGAGAGATGGCCCTCGAAGACGAGCACCGCGCCGGCCGCCTCCACCGCGGCGCGCCGGCGCGGCAGATCGTCCACCACGCTCTTGAGCTCGACCTCGAGCATCGGTCAGTCCCCCAGGATGGCGCGCATCACCGCCGTCGTGTCGGAGAGATTCGGGAAGACCGCGAATGCGTCGCAGGCGCGCAGCTCGTCGGCGGAGTACCGGCCGGTCGCGACGCCGATCGCCCGCGCGCCGATACCGCGCCCGCAGCCCATGTCGGCTGGCGTGTCGCCGATGACCACGACGTCGCGCCCCGATACCGGGCTGCCCAGCAGCGCCTCGGCACGTGAGCGCGCGATGGCCGGGAGCTCGGGCCGGTCGGCGTGATCCGAGCCGAACGCGCCGACCTTGAATCGTTCCGGAGCGATGCCCACCGCGGTCAGCTTGGTCATGGCGCCTTCGCGCACGTTGCCGGTCAACAGTCCGAGCAGCACGTCGTCGCGCGCCTCGAGCGCGTCGAGCAGCGGTGAGACGCCAGGATACAGCTTGTCGCTGTGATCCGCATCGCCCAGCTCCGTGCCGAGCAGCTCCACGTAGCGCGCGAGCGCGTGCGGCAGGCGCTCGTGGATCTGCTGTGACCCGAGTCCCGCTCGCTGCATCAGCTCGCGGACGATCTGCGGATCGGTCTTCCCGTCGAACTCGTGCCCGTCCGGCACCGCGGCGCCGAACACCTCTTCGAGCGCACGATGCACCGCGCGCCGTCCGGCACCGTCGGTCCACAGGATCGTGCCGTCGATGTCGAACAGCACGACCGTCGTCATTCGCACACCGTGGCCGTGGACGCCGGGCTGCCGAGCCGCGTGAGCACGAGGCCCGCGAAGATGCACGCCGCCCCTGCGAGCTGCGCCGACTGCGGCGTCTCGCCGAGGGTCGCCCACGCAACGAGCAGCGCGATCACGGGCTGGAGGTTGGAGTACATGCCGGTGCGGGTCGGCCCGAGAATGCGCACCCCGCGATACCAGAACAGATACGCCAGCGCGAGCGCGAACAGGCCACTGTACACGACCGCCGCCCACGCCCCGACGCTCACCGTGCTCCATGGAGTCCGCGCGAGCGCCGGAAGGGAGAGGAGCAGCAGCGGGATCGCGCCGCCCGCCATCGTCACCGCCGACAGCGCCACGCCGTCGATCCGTTCGGTGTAGGGCTGGAGCAGCACGGTGTACGTGGACCAGCAGAGGCAGCCGAACAGGATCAGCGCGTCGCCGAGCAGGGTGGACGCGCCTCCCGCGGCGCTGCCGCTGTCGCCGAACACGACGAGCCCGATGCCCGAGAGCGAGAGGAGGATGCCCGCGATCCCGCGCGGGCCGGTGCGCTCGGTGCCGCGGAGCCAGCCCATGATCGCCATCAGCGCGGGTGCGGAGGCGATCAGCAGCGCGGCGTCACCCGCCCGCGTGCGCGCGATCCCCTCGATGAAGAAGATCTGATAGAGCCC
>DASSIC010000647.1:0-7799 GCA_035692325.1 Gemmatimonadaceae bacterium
TCCTCGAACTACACCGCTCCCGTCGAAAGGTGCGCCCTCCTGGTCAAACGGTCGCGCTCGGCGAGCACCTGCGACCACAGGATGTCGAGATGTTCCTCCGACGTCAGCACATTGCCGAATCCCACACGCATCACGGTGCGCTCGCGCAGCCGCGTGTGCGTGAGATACGCCCGGCCCGATGCATTCACTCCCTCGACGATCGCCTCGTTCAGCCGGTCGATTTCTATGTCGTCGCCCGACTCGGGCGAGTAGCGAAAGCATACCACCGCCATGCTCGGCTCCACCGCCAGGTCGAAGCCCGGCTCGCGCTCGACACGCTCCGCTAACACGCGAGCGAGACGGCAATGCTCCCGAATGCGCGACTCGAGCCCTGACCGACCGAAGGCACGCAGCGCCATCCACGCCTTGAGGGCACGGAAGCGGCGGCCGAGCTGGATGCCGTAATCCATGTAGTCGATCGCCGCGCCGGCGTCGCCGCCGGTGGCGTCGCCGCGCAGGTACTCTGGCGTGAGCGCGAACACGGCGCGCAGCGCCTCCGGATGCCGAGTGAAGAGCGTACTGAAATCGAGCGGGACGAACAGCCACTTGTGCGGGTTGATCACCACGGAGTCCGCGTGCTCGACACCCTCCATCACGAGTCGCCCTTCCGGCAGCACGCCCATCGCGCCCCCGTACGCCGCATCCACGTGCAGCCATATCTCCTCCGCCGCGCACAGCTCGGCGATGCGCGCCACCGGATCCACGCTCGCCGACGACGTCGTCCCAACCGTGGCGACGACGGCCAGCGGATGCCGGCCGGCGCGACGATCGTCGGCGACCGCCTCACGCAACGCATCGACGTCCAGGCGAAAGCGCTCGTCGGTGCGCACGCGCACAACGTTCTCCTCGCCCAAGCCCAGCACGATCATCGCCTTCTCGAGCGAGCTGTGGGCCTGATCGGAGGCGTACACGCGCTGTACGGGAATGTCGGCGCGCGCGGCCATTCCCCGTACGCGAACGGCTGGCGCAGCGCGCTCGCGGGCCGCGGCCAGCGCGTGCAGCACCGCGACCGACGCCGTGTCGTACACCACGCCGGTAAAGGTCGTCGGCAGGCCGACCAGCTCACGGATCCAGCGCAGCACCACTGACTCCAGCTCGGTCGCCGCCGGCGAGGTCCGCCACGTCATCGCACTCACGTTGAGCGCCGCCGCCGCCATCTCGCCGAGCAGGGCGGGGCCGTTGCTCGTGCTCCCGAAGTAGCCGAGGAAGGCGGGGTGCCCCCAGTGGACGATTCCGGGCATCACGACGGCGTCGAAGTCGCGAAGGATGGAGTCCATAGGCGCCGGCGCGTCGGGGAGCGACGCGCTGAGCCCCGAGGTGACGTCGCCCGGCGCAATCGTGGGCACGATGCGCCGCTCGCCGATCGACTCGCGATAATCGGCGATCCAATCCGCCATCCGGTGCAGCTCCGCTCGAAGGTCGTCGGGTGGGAGATCTCCGAGCGGCCCGAGCGGGGGCGTCGTATCAGACATGCGCGAGAATGTAGCGTTCGTGACGGGCACGGCTGTTGCCCCGCTCCACGGCATGCACGACCGCGACAGCTCGGCGCTCACCTACATCCTCCCCATCAAGGCCACCGTCTCCCAGGCGGAGGGGGAGCTCACCGAATATCTGCGCCTTCTCTCGCCGCTCGCGGAAGTGATCGTCGTGGACGGGTCGGCGCCGGAGCTGTTCGAGCGTCACGCCTTCGCGTGGAGCGCGATGGTGCGTCATGTGCCCCCCGCTCCGGATCTCGCCACGCCGATGGGCAAGGTCGGCGGCGTGCTTACGGGCGTGCGCCTGGCCAGCCACGAGCGCCTCGTCATCGCCGACGACGACGTTCGCTACGACGCGCCGGCGCTGGAGCGCATGAGTCGCGAGCTCGACGACGCGCACGTGGTGCGGCCGCAGAACTATTTCGAACCCCTCCCCTGGCACGCCCGTTGGGACACCGGACGCATGCTCCTCAATCGCCTCGGCGGCGGTGACTGGCCGGGCACACTCGGCGTGCGACGCTCCATCCTGCGCGCCACCGGCGGCTACGACGGTCGGGCGATGTTCGAGAATCTCGAGCTGGTGCGCACGGTTCGCGCGGCCGGCGGCGTGGAGGCGGTGCCGCTCGATCTGTTCGTGAAGCGCCGGCCCTCCACGACGCGACACTTCTGGTCGCAGCGCATTCGGCAGGCCTATGACGAGATCGCGCGGCTGCCTCGCCTCGTCGTGCAGCTCGTCGTGCTGCCGGCGGCGATCATCGGCGTCGCATCGTCCGGCTGGCGTGCGTTGGCGGTCGGCGTGCTCGCCATCATCGTCGCGGCGGAGCTGGGACGTCGCCGTGCGAATGGCGCGACGGTCTTTCCCTTCAGCGCGGCGCTGCTCGCGCCGGCGTGGGTGGCCGAACGCGCCGTGTGCAGCTGGCTCGCCGTCGGCGCGAGGGTATTGCTTGGCGGCGTGCCGTACCGCGGCACCATCCTGCGCCACGCCGCTACACCGATGCGGGTGCTGCGCGATCGGTTCGCACCGCAGGTGCCGCTGGAGCAGCATGCACCTCCACGTCGATCGGCTTGAATGAGCCGTTGTTCGACAGCTCGGCCGAGCAGGCGGTGACCCCGACGATGAGGTCCATCTCGGCGCGCAGCAGCAGGTAGTCTCCGGCGCGCGACTTCGGCGGCAGGATCCTGATCTCGCCACTCGGCAGCACGTCCACGTTCATGAAGACGTTCAGCGTCGTGGGGATGACGTCCGGCGTGATGCCGAAGGGCTTGAGTGCCTTCACGAGGTTCTCGAAGCAGCTCGGATGATGCCCCGTCGTCTTGTAGATGATGGAGAAGGTCTCCGGGCTGCACGGCGTGAGCAGGAAGTCGTGCCGCCCGACCGTGTCCTCGACCACCGTCCACATCGGCCGGCTGCGATTCGAGTAAAGGGTATGGCCGGTTGTCAGGTAGATCGTGTTCGCGTAGTCGATCGTCCGCCCCGACGAGAGCCATTCGCGCGGGTCGTCCTTCGCGAACGAGATCACGTCCGACACCTGCTCGCCGGTGGGATCGATGATCCGCAGCAGCTCGCCGCGGTGCACGACGAATCCGGTGCCCGTCTGCGGCGCGAGATGAACGTTGCTGAGACGGGTCATGCGTTCTTCCGGTGGAAGGGACAGCGCCACTCCGGTTCCGTCGCGCGCCCCGAATACTGGCGCGCCTCGGAGCGCTCACCGAAGTCGGCGAGGCTCGGGTTCGGCGTCCCCTGGAGTGCCACGTCCCGCTCGCGTACGAGCGTGCGCAGCCGCTCGAACTTTCCTTCGGCGCGCAACCGCTCGAATTGGGCGCGCGGGTTGAACACCAGCGTCGGCCAGCGGAAGCGCCGCGCGAGGCGCGAGCTCGCCGGATGCATCCCGACGACGAACAGCGCGCGTCCGCAGAAGCTGAAGGAGAACTCGGGGCTCTCGGGGTCGTCGCTCACCGTCGGGTCCCACGCGGTGTCCGGATCGTCCAGCGCATGCAGCCGGCGGAGCTGACCCCAGAGTCGCCGCTCGAACGCGAGCTCGTCGGCCATCTCCGGTCCCCGGAACAGGGCGACGAACGCGCGGAGTCCAGCACCGTCAGCCGGTCCGCTCTGCACGAACATGGTCAGATCGCGCGCGAGCGCCTCCGCTGAGTCGTGCGAGCCGAGGGTGTCGTAGATGCGAAGGGTGTGATCGCCGCGATGCACCGCGCCCTTGCCGGCGAGGCAGGGAAAGCGCCCATCAGCCACGAAGGCGCTGAACTCCTCCTCCATGACGCGGTCGCTCTGGGGCCGTTGCTGAACCTGCACGATCATCTCTCCCTCTCGCTCGCCACGCTCATCCGAACATGTTCCGCACCCAGTTCGGGCTGCAGTGCACTTCCAGCCACGAGGGCGCAAAGCACAGTTCGAGAGTGTCAGGCGCGAAAACCACGCCCACGTCAGCGAGCTGGGCGCGAGGGGTGGACTTCGAGCTGTACGGGAGAATGAAGGGGCCGTCGAGACAACGCGCACGACCCCCCTTGCCGAGCTCGGCGGCGTTGCGGCGCGCAACCGAGCGCCACAGCGGAATCCAGCCACCCGTCGGCCGGGCGCCGATCTCATGGAACGAACCGCCCAGATGCTCCTTCCAGAGCCGCGCGCGCAGCGCGCGCACCTGTTCTGCGCTTTCGTCGTCCTGCTCGGCGTCGATGACCGCGCCGACGTCGAAGTTGCGCACGCCGCGAAAGATCCAGCGGCCAAGCCGGCTGGAGAAATCGTCGCCGTAGGAATGCAGGGAGACCCCATCGAGGTTCGCGCTGCCGACGAGCAGCCAGCGGTCGTCGATCGCGACGACCTTGCTGTGCACGAAGACCTGGTTGAGCTGGCGGACATGATTGCTCGACTCTAGCGCGGACGTCCACAGCGTGAACAGCCCGACTCGCGGATGCTCCAACAATCCCGACTCGCGCAGCCGCGCATTCTGCCAGCCGCGATACGCGGTGACGTCGGGGTTCTGGTTCAGGAGCACCACCACCTCGAGCGTGCGATGGCGTGCCAGCGCCTGCACGAGCGCATCCACGACGGGGCGCGCGCTCAGGTACTGATGCTCGACGTAGATGAGCCATTCCGCGCTGGCGATTCCCTCGAGCAGTGCGGGGAGGATCTCCATGGGGCCGTCGCCCGGCGCAGTGTGCACGATGCGCATCGGTGAATCGGCCAGCGCCGTCGGATGTCCAGCGACGGCCAGATCTTCCTCGTCGCCACCCATCACGTCATCCGCGTCGTTCCACAGCGCGGCGAAGGTCGCGCCGAGCGTGGCGACCGCGGGGCCCGTGATCAGCGTGGAAACGTCGTGCACGGGTCGGCCGGCGAGCTCCCGCATCGGGCGGCGTGGGTCGATGGGCGCGTGGTCGGCGTCGTCCCAGTAACCATTCGCGAAGGGCGAGCCGATGAGCAGGGCAACCTCGGCATCGACGACGACCAGCTTCGCATGGAGGAGCTGGGGGAACCGGCTCACGCCGCGCACGCGGAACCGTCGCGTGTCCGCACCTGCCTTCTCGAGATGCGCGCGCAACGGCTTTGCCGTGTCGAGCAGCAGGCTCGCGTTGAGCAGCACACGTACCTGCACGCCGCGCCGACTCGCCGCCAGCAGCTCGCCGACGATCGTCGTGGAGGCGCGCGTACTTCCCACCTCGTACGCTACGCAGTCCGCATCGAGCGCGAGCTGCGAGATCCAGATCGAATCGCGCGCGTCGCGGATCGCCGAAATCAGCGCCGCATATGCGTCCGCATTGTCGATCAGCCATTCCGGGCGGTCGGACGGCACCGCCTCGACGAGTGGCTGCGAGAGCGGCCTCGTCGCCTCACTCGACATGGACGAGCTCCCGTCCGTGCGTCGGCGCGGCGAGGCGATGGACTCGTCTTGGCCGCAGCTCCGCCACCGCGGCCACGCCGAGCGCGGCGAGCAGCGGAAGGAGATAGTAGACCACTCGAAACATCACCAGCGCCGCGACGAGCCCGGCTCGCTGCGTGACAGCGCCGGTGGCGAGCAGGGTCAACATCACCGCCTCGAACACGCCGGCGCCGCCAGGCACGTGGCTCGCCATCCCTGCGGTCTGGGCAACGAGATACGCGCGCAGCAGCGCACCATACTCGAGTCCCAGGCTCGACGGCAGCACGGCGAACAGCACCGTGCCGGTGAGCAGCCAATCCGCCGACGACAGCAGCAGCTGCGCGAGCGCCGCACGGGGACGGGGACGACGCAGCTGCCAACGCCCGCGGCCTACCTGATCGCGCGACGCGACGAGACTCCAACACAGATACGCGAGCACAACGATCCCGAGCACGACGCCGAGTGGGTGAACGGGAAGCGTTATGTGAAGCACGGGCAGGGGTTCCCCGCTCGCGAGGAACGCAATCGCGCCGCAGGCGAGCAGCCCGAGCGTGACCGTGAGCGTGACGAAGGCGCTGATGCGCGCCACCGCCGCGGCATCGACTCCCCGCCGCGCGTACGCTCGCACGCGCACCGCGGCGCCCGTGAGCAGCGCGAGCCCGATCGACTGGCTGAAGGCGTTCGCCACGAATGCCGTCGTCAGCACGGTGCGTCGCGGGATGTGCGCCGTGTTCGCGTGGCGGATCGCGAGCAATTCGATCAGGCCGAGCACCAGGAAGCTGCCGACGGTGCCGGCCAGGGCGAGGGTGGCGTGATGCCAGCCGTATCCCCCGAACTGGCGTAGCAGCTCGTCCATCTGCACGCCCGCCAGCTCGCGCCGCAGCGCCCAGCCCGCGAGCACGAGAAGACCGAGGCGCATCGCGACGGAAGCGGTGCGGGAGGCGCGAGCGTCGATGTGGCGGCCGGTTGCAGTGTCAGGAAACGCGACGAGCCCCCGACGGAAGGCAAGGCACATACCACACCACACGCCATTGGAAAAGCGAACCGGCCATCACTGCCCCGGAGCAGCGATGGCCGGTCGCACGCAGCACCGGCGTCGGACGCGGGAAGCTACTTCGCGCCGCCGTGGGTGATGCGGTACACGCGGCCGCCGAGATCGTCGGTCACGTACAGTGCACCATCCGGTCCGGTGGCGAGACCGGTGGGGCGATGCTTGGCCGTGCCCGGCTGCACCTCGGCCGGCGGTACGCCGGAGAATCCGTCGGCGAACGTCTCGAAGTTGCCGCTCGCTGCGCCGTTCGACAGCGGCTGGAACACGACACGATAGCCGCCCTGCGGTTCAGGTGCGCGATTCCACGAGCCATGGAAGGCGATGAATGCGCCGTCCTTGTACTTCGCCGGAAATGCGGCGCCGTTGTAGAAGAGCAGCGACATCGGAGCCCAGTGTCCCGGGAAGGCGGCCACCGGCTCCTTCTTGTCTGAACATCGGGCTGACTTCTGACCGTCACCCCCGTACTCCGGCGCGTCGACCAGCTTCTTCTGGTCCGCGGCGTAGTAGCAGTATGGCCAGCCGAAGTCGTCGCCCTGGTTCGCCTGCACCAGCTCCTCGGCCGGATTCTCCGCCTGGTATTTCGTGGTGGGGAAGAGCTTGGGCCAGTTGTCGTGCAGCTGGTCGCGGCCGTGCTGGGTGGCGTACAGCTTTCCGTCGGGACCGAAGGCGATGCCCATCCCGTTCCGGATGCCGGTCGCGTAGCGAGCCGCCGGCGTGACGCGCTGGTTGGTCTTGTTCGCGTCGAACTTCCAGATCCCGGCGCGCGTCTGCAGCTCGGTGCAGGGATCCACGCCTGGCGACTCGTTGGCACGATCCTTCTGCTGGCAGCTGTTGGTGGCGGAGCCGATGTTCAGGTAGAGCGCACCGTCGCTGCCGATCGCGAAATTGCGCGCCCGATGGCCTGGCGTGAGCGGAATGCCCTGCACGACCACCTCGGCCTTCGCCGTGGGGACGAGCTGCGTGTCGGGGCGCGCGTAGCGCACGATGCGCGTTCCTTCGTCGACGTACAGATAGCCGTTCGCGAGCCCGACACCGGTGTCGCCGACGCCGGGAATGGACTTCACGATGTCGGCATGGCCGTCGTGGTTGGTGTCGCGCAGTGCGACCACCGATCCCACCGGTCCCTGCTTCGTGGGCGCCGTCGGCGACGGCGGTGCCGTCCCGTCGATGGTGATGTAGACGTCGCCGTTGGAGGCGACGACGACATGCCTGCCATGCATCACGCTGTCGGCGAACACGGTCGCGCAGAAGCCGGCCGATAGCGTGAGCCCTGCGTTGTCTCCCGGACAGGCGGATGCCGTCGCCGCGGCGGTCGTCGCCGAGTCGGCGGCGCCGGCGGCGGCGCGATCGCCCTTGCTGCAG
>DASSIC010000648.1:0-2739 GCA_035692325.1 Gemmatimonadaceae bacterium
AGGAGAATCACACGCTCGTGGAGCACCTTGTTGTGCTTGAGGTTCTGCACCAGTGCGGGGGGCGCCACGGTGGGGTCGCGGGCGAGATAAAGGGCGGTACCGGGGACTCGCAGCGGCGGCGCGGCGTGCAGCGCAGCGAGAAAGCTCTCAAGCGGAGAGGAGTGCTCGCCGATGCGCTCGGTGAGGATGGCGCGGCCGGTGTTCCAGGTGGTCATGATGGTGAACACCGCTGCGGCGATCACCAGCGGGAACCAGCCGCCGCTGGGAATCTTGAGCAGGCTCGCCCCCCAGAAGCCGAGATCGACGAAGAGGAAGGCGGTGGCCAGCGCGACCACGGCAGGAAGGCTCCAGCTCCAGCTCTTGCGTGCCACGACGGCGAACAGGATCGACGTGAACACCATGTCCGTCGTGACCGCCACACCATACGCCGCCGCCAGGTTGCTCGACGAGCGGAATCCGATGACGAGACCGATGCACGCGACCATGAGGATGCGATTCAGGCCGGGGATGTAGATCTGCCCGATGTGCTCCTCGTTCGTGTGCTCGATGTCCATGCGCGGCAGATATCCCAGCTGCACGGCCTGCCGCGTCAGCGAGAAGGCACCGGAGATCACGGCCTGCGATGCGATCACCGTCGCCAGCGTCGTCAAGCCGACGAGCGGCAGCATCGCCCACTCCGGCGCGAGCCGAAAGAACGGGTGCTCGGCCGCCGTCGGGTCGCTCAGCACCAATGCGCCCTGACCGAAATAGTTGAGCAGCAGCGCAGGCAGCACGAAGCCGAACCAGGTGAGCCGAATGGGCCGGGGACCGAAGTGCCCCATGTCGGCATAGAGCGCCTCGCCGCCGGTGACGGCGAGAAAGACGGAGCCGAGCACCAGGTAGCCGTGCCATCCGTTCAGGATGAAGAAGTGCACCGCGTACCACGGATTCACCGCGGCGAGCACCTGCGGGTGCCGCACGAGGCTCATGACGCCGAGCGCCGCGAGCGTGGCGAACCAGAGCAGCATCACCGGGCCGAAGATGGAACCGATCTTCGCCGTGCCGCGCGACTGGACGAGGAAGAGGCCGATGAGGATGGCGATCGTGATCGGGATGACGTAGGGCGTGAAGACCGGCGTCGCGACCTCCAGCCCTTCCACGGCGCTGAGCACCGAGATGGCCGGGGTGATCATCCCGTCACCGTACAGCAGCGACGCGCCGAACAACCCGACGAGCACGAGGATGGTGTGACGGCGCCGCGCCGTGGGCGACGCCGGGGTGACGAGCGCGGTAAGCGCGATCATTCCGCCTTCGCCCCCGTTGTCGGCCCGCATCACGAACACGAGATACTTGATGGAGATGACGAGGATCAACGCCCAGAGGATCAGCGAGAGCAGGCCAAGGACGTTCGCCTGCGTCGCCTCCACGCCATGCACGCCGTGCAGCGACTCGCGCATGGCGTAGATGGGGCTCGTGCCGATGTCTCCGTACACGACGCCGAGCGCGGCGAGCGAGAGCGCGGCGAGCCGACCTCGGGTCGATGGGGATTCCGTGTGCATTCGGCGGTGAGCGGTGAATGGTGGACGGCAGTCAGGTGCAGGTCCCTCGCTTCGCTCGGGACGACATCAGAGCATCATTCCAGCAGCGGCTCCGCTTCCACGATCGGAGCGTGGGGGGTGCGGTTGACGACGTAGATCCCCGCCAGCACGAGCGTGCCACCGACGACCTGGAGCACCGTGATGCGCTCGCCAAGCAGGGGCCAGGCCAGAATGGCGGTGAGCGGGGCCTGGCCGAGCAGGGCGATGGACGTTCGCGACACGGGGAGCCGACCGAGGGAGTAGGCGACCGAGAGATGGCCGGCGACCTGGGTCACGAGCGCGAGGCCGAGCAGGGCCCACCAGCTCTGCGCCGGAAAGCCGCGCAGCGGCGTGCCGATCGCGAGGCAGATCGCGAGCAGCGTCACGGTCGCGGCGACGCCGGAGATCGCGCTGAAGGTCAGCGCGTCGATCTCCTGGCGGCTCCGGCGAACGTAGAGCAGATACCCCGCGTAACAGGCCGCTCCCCCCACGGCGAAGGCGTCGCCCAGCCCCAGATGCGGATGCCGCATGATGTCCATCCCCGCGATGGCAGTCATGCCGACGAAGCTCAGCGCGAAGCCGACCCAGAAGCGCTTCGTCGGCCGGTCGCGGTAGAGCAGCCAGGCGCCGAGCGCCACGAAGATGGGCGCGTTGGTGCCGAGGAGCGTGGCGTTGGCGGCGGAGCTCATCATCACCGCCGAATTGAACAGCGCGAGATCGGCGGCGAAGAACACCCCGGCGATGATCGCGTCGCGGACGGCGGCACGACCCGGGCGGCTCGTGGAGGGGCGCCGCGACGCGAGCGCCCACGGCACGAACACGAGCTGCGCGAGCGCCATGCGCCAGAAGGCGGAGGTCCACCCCGGCACGGCGGACCAGCGCACGAACAGGGCGGACCACCCGATGGCGAAGACCCCGAGTGCGAGAGCGGCGTAGGCTCGGCCGTGGCCATGGTGGGGCGATGCGCTGGAAACGGGCATCGATGATTCTAATCAGCTGGCGGCCTGGCCCCGGACGTGCGCAAGCGGTACGACCTTCGACGCAGTGCACCGCCATCGTTGATCACTCCAGCGCAGGCACGACGGATACTCATGACCCGACTTCCGCGGACGGTATGGTACGGACTCGCCGGTGCCGTGATGGGCTGCACCACCTCCATCGTGCCGATCGACGACGTGCGACT
>DASSIC010000649.1:0-4962 GCA_035692325.1 Gemmatimonadaceae bacterium
GTGCACGCGACCTTCCGCGCCACCACCGGCACGGCCGGCGCGGCGTCGAGCCCGGTGTTCAGCTCCGTCGTGGACGGGGCGGCCTTTGCCGCCGGGGCCTTGGCGCGCGCGGCTCGTTGTGCCGTTCGCTGCTCGGCCGGCGAATCTGTCGCAGCGCCCGTCACGACCACCGCCTCCAGTCGCGTTTCAGTCGGACGGGAGCGCATCACCCCCGCGCGCGCATCGCCTGGCGCGCCGAGCGCGAGCGTTCCCTCGTATCCGATGTGACGTAGTCGGAGCAGGAGGCTGTCGTCGGCGGTACGGGTGACGGCGGCGGTCGTCGCCGTGGAGACGCCAGCGGCGTCGAGCACGCGGGCGCGCCCGGAGGCAGCATCGACCGCGAGAGTGAAGGGCAGCGCGACGACGCCCCACGTCGCCGCCGATCCGCTCGCGCTCTCGACCCGATAGCACTCGCCCGGCGTTGACACACCGCGCAGCAGAATCCGCGACTGCGCCGCGGCGGCCGAGGGTGCGGGCGCCGCGGCTACCATCGACCCGGAGGCCGCCGCGCCCACGCTGTCGGCGCGCCGGGCCGCGGCCACCGTCTGTTCAGGGCGCGCGGGCGCGCCGGACACCTTTGCCGCGAGTTGATCGGGCGCCACACCGGCGGTGGACTCCCGCTGCGCCTGCACCGCGGCGCGACCAGCCGCCACTCGCATCGGCGCGGCCCGATCGGCCACGGCGGCGGCGTTGCCGCTGGCGATCTCGGGTGTGGGAATCGCGGGACCGGGCGCCGGTCCAACCGCACGCGGCGGCTGCGCCTTCGCGACGTTCCGCGCCACCGCCGAGTCGAGCAGCGCATCGTGGGGACGCTCCGCCGGCGGTGCGGATGTCGCCATCTCGCGCGCCGGCGACATGGCGACGCGCGACGCGTCGCTGTCCACCGCGGCGCGCTCGTACGTCAGCCCGACGCCGATGGCCACGAGGATCGTCGCCGCGATCGCCGCCCGCGCCGGGGTGACGCGCAGCCATCGCCACGCCGATGCAGCGCGCGACGACGCCGGCGCTCCCGCCGCCACCTGACCCCACGGCGCGCTTCCCGTCGACGGCACCTCGTCCAGCGCACCCACGATGCGCGACGCTCCCGCGATGAGACCGCGCGCCTCGGCGACGCGCTCCGCGCACGTGCGGCACGACGCGACATGTTCCGCGAGCGCGCGCGCCTTTGCGTCGTCCAGCGCGCCGTCGAGCCAGGCGTGGATCGTTCCCTCGTCGGGGTGTTCGCTCTGGGCGTCCATCGCTCGCGTCTCCTCCTCGTCCGTCATGCCGGCCGCACGCTCTGCTCCGCCTGGAGCTCCTCGTACGCCTCCATCAGCCGCCGTCGCGCCCGCGACAGCGTCGTGCCCACCGAGCCGATGGAGAGATCGAGCGCCACGGCGATCTCCTCGTAGCTCAGCCCCTCCTCGCGCATCAGCAGGGCGTCCCGATCCCGCTCGCCGAGCGCTTCCACCGCGCGCCGGGCGAGCGCCTGGTCCGCGGCGCGCTCCATCGACGTCGGCTCCGGATCCGCCACCGCGTCGGCCTTGCTCTGCTCGTGCAGCAGCTCGAGCCGCTGCCGACGACGCGACTCCTTGCGCGCTTCGTCGCGCACGAGGTTGCTCGCCACGGCGAACAGCCACGAGCGCTCGCTCACGATCGTGTCCTGCTTCATCGCGCGCACGAACGTCTCCTGCGCCACCTCCTCCGCCCAGTCCCGATCGCCGAGCCGGCGCGTGAGGAAGCGGACGAGCGGTGCGTGGAACTCGGCGAACAGCGTCGTGAGGCGCTCGGGCGACACCATACTCCAACATGGCGCCCGGGACGGGATTGAGGAACGGTGAACGGTGAACGATGAACGGTGCACGGTGCAGCTGTCGTCCTGAGCCGAAGGCGAAGGACCTGCACGTGCGGGTCCTTCGCTGCGCTCAGGACGACCGATCGTGGATGGAGACGGATGCGCGCGGCGCCCTTGCACAGGTCCATGGCACTCTCGTTGCCCTTTAGCGGGCACCAACACACGGAGAGCAGTCATGGATCGCAACGACAAGTCGGGCTACGGCGACGAGCAGGGAACGCGCGTCGGGGCCCCGGACCAGGAGCGCACCCCGGCGACGCATGCGGATTCGCCGCCCAACCGCCCCGAGCGTCAGACCGGCGCGGGTGGTGAGGCGACCGAGGGGACGAGCAAGACCGGCGACGAGCACGAAGCCCAGCACCGCAGCGGCTACGGCGGCGCTGGCGGCTCGCCGGTGAAGAGCTCGGATCAGCGCTGAGGAGCAGCAGTTGACTGATGTGACCGGATAACTGACCGACTCACTACTGAAAACGGGGTTGCCCGACGGCTGTTCGGGCAACCCCGTTCTCTGTTCTCAGTCATCAGCGATCCAGTCACTCCAGTCGAAAAACAAGCAGCGATGGTTGCAGTATCAATTTCAATTGATACAATACCGCATGCCAATCCCACCCGACCGCGCTCGCGCCATCGCCGCCGCGCGCTTTCGCGCGCTCGGCGACGAGACCCGGCTCCGCCTCCTCGAGCTCCTCACCGCCGGCGAGTGCAACGTCGCCGATCTGATGGAGCTCACCGAGCTCGGACAGTCGCTCATCTCGCATCACCTGCGCGCGCTGCGCGAAGCTGGGCTCGTGCGTGATCGCCGCGACGGACGATGGGTCTACTACTCCATCGCCGAGCCCGCTCTCACGGCGACGCGACTGACGATCTACGAGCTGGAACCGTTGAAGAGCGGAATGACGGAATGACGGGATGACGGAAAACACAGGACCATCTTCCCGTTCGGCCACCCGACCCACCATCTTCTCGTCGTCTCGTTGCCGTCGTCCGTCTTCCCGTCTTCCCGTCTTCCCGTCTTCCCAATCAATCGATGCCCGCGAACACCGCCGTCCAGGAGCTGGAAGACAAGGTCGCGAAGCTGCAGCGCGCGGTTTACTACCTCATCTGGAAGCGCACCGGCTTCGGCGAGCAGTGCGTGCACTGCGGCCATTCCTATCCCGGCCACGCCGAGCGCTGCAAGGCGGCCGAGGTCGAAGCGCTGGTGCGATAGAGCGCCGCGGTCACTTGGGCGCTCCCGCACGGTGGGATAGCTTGCCCGAGTGATCTCCATCTCCGCACGCCATCTACGCGCCGCGCTCGCGGCGTGCCTGCTGTTCGCCATCGCCGCGCCGCTCGCGGCCCAGGGCACGGCGCCAGTGCCGCTCGACGATCCTGCCTACGTGTACCTCGACCGGCTCGAGGAGCTCGGGCTCGTGGATTCGGCAGTGATGGGGCAGCGTCCGTATTCCTACCGGGAGATGTCGCGGCTTGCACGCGCTGCCCGTTTCGCGTCGACTGGACGGGGCGCGGGATCGACCGAGAGCGTGCTGGTGGACGATCTGATCGCGCACCTGTCCGCGCGGGTGGAGTCGCCGCCACCAGTGCGCGCGGCGCTGCTCGACGAGGCGCTGGTCGCGGCGAACGGCACCAACGCCCTGCGTCGCACGTTGCCGCCCGCCGGCTCCGGCGCGGCGCCGCAGGCCACGATCGCTCCGCTCGCGCTCCGCCGGCTCGGTGAGCCCGCGGCGCGGGGCACGTCGGCCACGCTCGAGGTGCTGCAGCGCGCCGAGCCGCTGTCGTGGCTCGCCGTCAACGCGCGCGAGCGGCTGGAGGTACGCCATCCGCGCGACGGCGCCATTGCGTCGCATGCGGCGTCGGTGCTCGAGGGCGGCGTCCGCGCGCGCTGGCGCAATCTCGCCATCATGGTGGGGCGCGAGCAGCTCGGCTGGGGGTCGGGCGGACGCGGCGGCCTGTTCATCGCCGCGGATGCGCCGGCACTCGACCAGATCGTGCTTGCCTCCGATCACCCCTTCATCCTGCCGTCGGTGTTCAGCCGCATGGGGCCCTTCTCGGGGACCTTCATGCTGGCGGAGATGGGTCCCAGCACGGTGCGCTCGCATTCGAAGATGCTGGCGTACAAGCTGAGCGTGCGTCCCACGTCGACGCTCGAGCTGGGCGCGACCTTCCAGAATCATTTCGGCGGCGAGGGTGGACGGACGTCGCCGTTCTGGTATCGGGTGATCGATTTCCTGCCGATGATCGACATCTTCCGCCGGCACAACTACGTCGACACGACCCATGTGTTCGACGTCGACTCCGACAAGGCGATCGGCGCGGACTTCCGCTGGCGCAGCGACGCGTTGAGCGGGGTGACCTTCGCCGGCGAGATCCTGATCGACGATTTCGACGTGCACCGTCTCGCGAGCCTCCTCAACTACGCCGGGTCGCACGCCCTGACCGTCACGATCCCGCGACTTGCGTCGCCCGCCTGGTCACTCATGCTCGACGGGACACACATGGGTCCCCTGACGTACACCCACGCGGCGCTCCTGCAGGGCATGACCGTCCGGGGGCGGCTGCTCGGGAACGAGCTCGGGCCGGACGTGAAGGCCTTCGGCGCCGAGCTGCGGTGGCAGCCCTCGTCGTCCATCCGCCTCTCCCTGCGAGGACAGCGCGCGATCTCCAGCAATACCGCCTACGCCGCCGGCTACGACATCAATGGACGCTGGATCGTGCGGAAGCTGTTCTCCGCCCCCGACGAGCTGCGGGACCTGGCGATCGGCTCGATGACCGTCGCCCCCACGGCGGCAACAAGTCTGACCCTGCGCGGGGGAGCGGAGCGGATCCGGAACGTCATGTTCGTGGGAGGAAGACGGCACGGGTACGTGGCCGACGTGGCGTTCCGGTGGAAGCCCTAGACGTCCCACGTCCCACGTTCCCACCCCCCCGAGCGGACCCGGCCGGAAAGTGCGAAATCTGCGTCGAGCGCCCGGACTGGCACGACTTGTGTGTTTGGTGACGGCGCGCGGCGAGTGCCGCGCCATGTGCTCGAGCCTTTTCATCGCCGTCGCCGCATGTCGTCCTTCGTCGCCACCGTGCTCTCGTCCCGCCGC
>DASSIC010000650.1:0-2918 GCA_035692325.1 Gemmatimonadaceae bacterium
AGCCCACAGTCGCGACGCCGCGACTCTCTGCCCGTCCCGACGCCGGGGCGGCGAGGAACTCAACCATGCTGCTCGCCTATCGGAACGCTCGTCCGTCGGTGCCGGTGGTCCCGGTGCGCCCCGCCGATCTTCTCCGCCTGAATCAGACGTCGAGCCCGCTGCTGGCTGTCGCGCTCGCCGTGTCCGTCGCCCTGGCCGCCCTCACCACCTCCCGGATCGTCCGAGTCGAGCGCGACTTCCAGCCCGCCCTCGATGATGCCCGCCACCTCGGCACCGTGCTCGAGGCCACGCGGCTCCTGCTGCGCGATGGCCGCCTGGGTCCCGCGGACCTGCGGATCGCACGCGCCGACAGCCTGTCGCAGGAATTCCACCGCATTGCGACTTCGGCACGTCTGGGCGCCGATGCCCGTGCCACGATGCTCGCCTACGACGCGACCTTCGCCAGCTACTACGTGGCGGGACGCCGCTCGGCTGCCGGACTGTCCATGAGCCCCGATGCCGACGGCTCCAGCGCGGAAGACGCCAGCCTTGGCTACGCCATGCTGCGGGAGAACGTCGCCGACGGCACCGACGCACTCGAGCGCGCGATCGACGCCACCCGGCCAGCTACCGCGCCGGTCGAGCTGGTCGGCTGGATGGCGCTCGCCCTGCTCTCGGCGGCGGCGCTGCTGCGTCGCGCGGCTCCGCGGATGGCAACGGCAGCCTCGCTGCACTACGCGGCGGACGATCATTACGTCCCGGTTCCCGCCGGCGATGGCCCAGCCGCCATCCCCCTGCAGGATGCCGTCGAACGCCTCGCCCGCCGACGCCTCGCGGCGTCGATCGCCGCGGCCAGGGTGGCCAAGCGCAACAACGAGCGGCAGATCGAGCTCGCCCGCACCTGGAACGTCCCGATGCTGACGGTCGTCCCGGCGAGCAAGCCGACGGCGGAGATGGACGTGTATGAAGAGGAGTCGGCCGAGCCGGCGCCGTCCTACGGCGGGCTGAGTCTCGTGACCGCCTGACGAGCGCGTGTTCCAACAGGGGCTGCCGACGTTGGCAACCCTGACTGCGGGCAGAAGAGCCGACGCTGGCGCTTCTGCCCGTGGTGTTTCTACAGGATGTACTTCCGCAGGTCCTCGTCCTCGACGATCGCCTTCAACTTCTCGCGCACCGCCTCGGCGTCGACGACGATGCGTGTCACGGTCGCGTCGGGCAGATCGAACAGCGTGGACTCGAGCTGGGTCGTCATCACGGTGTGCAGGCGGCGGGCACCGATGTTTTCCATGCGCGAGTTGACCGTCGCGGCGATGCGCGCGATCTCGGCGATGCCGTCGGTCGTGAACTCGAGCACCGCGCCGTCGGCCGCGACCAGCGCGGCGTACTGCTTGGTGAGGGCGTTCTCCGGTTCCGTCATGATGCGGATGAAGTCCGCTTCGGTGAGCGGCTTGAGCTCCACGCGGATGGGGAAGCGACCTTGCAGCTCGGGGATCAGGTCCGACGGCTTGCTGACGTGAAACGCGCCGGCGGCGATGAAGAGAATGTGATCGGTCTTCACCATGCCGTACTTCGTCTGCACGTTCGATCCCTCGACGATCGGCAGCAGGTCGCGCTGCACGCCTTCACGCGAGACGTCCGGGCCGCCCATCTGGCTCTTCTCCCCGGCGATCTTGTCGATCTCGTCGAGGAAGACGATCCCGAGCGATTCCACGCGCTCGAGCGCGTCGTTCGTGACGTCCTCCATGTCGACGAGCTTGTCGAACTCCTGCTCGAGCAGGATGCGCCGCGCCTCCGAGACCTTGACCGTGCGCTTCTTCTTCCGCTGCGGCATCATCTCGCGCAGCATCTCGGTGAAGTTCTCCATGCTCTCGGGCGCGCCCTGCGAGGCGAACATGTCGAACATGGGTCCGCCCCCCGGTGTCACCTCGATCTCCACCTCGCGCGCGTCGAGCTGCCCGTCGAGCAGGAGCTGCTTGAGCTTCTCGCGCGTGCGCTTGTACCGCTCGGCGCCGGCGTCGGCGATCTTCTCCTGCTTGACGTCGCCGCCGGACGACACGACGAACAGCTGCGGTGGCTGCGAGGCGTCCGCGCGCGGCGGGTCGGCGGGCGCCGCGGACTCACCCACCTTCGGCTCGGCCGGTGGCGGCAGCAGCAGGTCGAGCAGCCGCTCGTCCACGCGCTCGTTCGCCAGGTCCTCCACCTCGCTCTCGCGCTCGGTCCGCACCATGTCGATGGCGCTGTCCACGAGATCGCGGATCATCCCTTCCACGTCCCGGCCGACGTAGCCGACCTCGGTGAACTTCGACGCCTCGACCTTGATGAACGGCGCGCCGGTCAGCTTGGCGAGCCGGCGCGCGATCTCCGTCTTCCCCACGCCGGTCGGGCCGATGAGGATGATGTTGTTGGGCGCGATCTCGTTGCGGATGGATTCCGGCGCGCGCTGACGGCGCCAGCGGTTGCGGAGCGCGATCGCGACCGCCTTCTTCGCGTCGCCCTGGCCGACGATGTAGCGGTCGAGCTCAGCGACGATGTGGCGCGGAGTGAGGTCGGCCAGACGGGCCAACGCCTGCTGCGTGCGGGGTGAGGCCATGTCAGCTCGCCTCGAGCACGGTGATGTTGGTGTTGGTGTACACGCAGATCTCGCCCGCGATGGTGAGCGACTGGCGTACGATGTCTGCCGCGCCGAGCTGGGTGTTGACGGCGAGCGCGCGCGCGGCGGCGAGCGCGTACGCCCCGCCGGATCCGATGGCAAGGATGCCGTCGTCGGGTTCGATCAGCTCGCCCGTGCCCGAGATGATGAACCCGTGCGCCGCGTTCGCCACGGCGAGCAGCGCTTCCAGCCGGCGCAACACGCGGTCGCTGCGCCAGTCCTTGGCGAGCTCCACCGCCGCGCGCGGGAAGTTCCCCGGGTAGCGCTGGAGCTTCTCCTCGAACTTCTC
>DASSIC010000651.1:0-4151 GCA_035692325.1 Gemmatimonadaceae bacterium
GGTTCGTGCCCGCGCCGGCGGACGGCGTGCTCCCTGAAGGGTTCTTCTCATCCACCAACCTGCCCACCTACGTCCGCATCGGTGGCCAGTGGCGGATGCCGCGCGAGCCGCGCATGGACTCGGTGCTCATCCTCGATCGCGACGAGGTGCTCTGGACCCGAGAGCCTCGACGCGTGAAGCGCGGCGACCGGGTGGCCGTCGGGCTGGCGGAGGACGGGCGCGAGGGAATTCTGGTGCACGCCACCGCGTTCACCGGTGAGCCTCCCGCCGATCCCGAGTTCAAGTTCATGGCGAGCGAGGTGTCGCGCGAAAAGCCGATCGACTACTCGGTGCTCGCGAAGCTCCTGCTCGACGAGCGCGATCGCGGCGGCTATCCGGTGTGGGTCGCCGGTCCCGCACTCGTGCACTCGCGGGCGCGCAACGACATGGTCTGGTTCATCCAGAACGGCTTCGTCGGCGCGATGCTCGCCGGCAACGCCGTCGCCGTGCACGACATCGAGGCCAGCATCTTCGGCACGACGCTCGGCATGACGGGGCAGGGGGAGGCGACGTCGGGTGGCCACGGGGCGCACATGCGGGCCATCAACAAGGTGCGCGCCGCCGGATCGATCGCCAAAGCCGTCGCCGACGGCACGATCAAGGACGGGATCATGCACGCCCTGGTGACGGCGAAGATCCCCTTCGTGCTCACCGGCTCCATCCGCGACGACGGCCCGCTCCCCGACGTGATCACCGACGCCATCGCCGGCCAGGACGCGATGCGCGAGCACGCCAAGAAGGCGACGATGGCGATCCTCATCGCCACCGCGCTGCACGCCATCGCCACCGGCAACATGCTCCCCGCCTTCATCACGGAGCAGGACGGCACGGTGCGCGAGCTCGCGACGATCTGCGTCGACTCGGCGGAGTTCGTCGTCAGCAAGCTGAAGGACCGCGGCACGCACCAGGCGTTCGGCGTCGTGACCAACGCGCAGGACTTCATGCACATCATGCGACTCTATCTCGAGCGCGAGCTCGATCAACGCCGCGCGGGCACCGCCGCCGCGCCGGCACTTGCCGTGGCCAGATGACCGACGACGTGCGCGACCGCTTCCTCGCCGGCATCGCCGCGCAGCTTCCCGTCGACCGCGTGAAGGAGCTGCACCTGTTCGGCGCCATCCGGCAGGGCGGCACCGAGAGCGGCGTCGCCGTCGTCGCGGTCGAGCGCGAATCGCCGATCACGGTGGACGTCGATGGCGGTTTCGTCCCGCCCGCGGCGGTCGCCGAGGCGGCGCCGGTGGAGACGAAGGCGGAAGTCGCGGTGGAGGAGACGCTGGCCGACGAGTCGCGCTTCGTCGCCGACGAAGTGATCGACGAGACGACGCCCGATGTCGAGTTGCCCTCCGAGCCCGTGGCGGCGCCAGCACCAGCCGCACCCGCGCGCTACGTCGTCTACACCGCGCGCTACCGCCTGACGCTCAAGGGGATGGATCGCGGCAAGTGGGAGATGTCGGTGACCGAAGAGGCCGACGCCCCTCTCATCACGGTGGACGCCGTCGTGCGCGGCGTGTCCCGCCGCTCGGGCGACGCCGACGAGACGGTGCGCCTTTCCGGCGACGAGTTCCGCGCCGCGCTCCCGGCGACCGCACAGCCGGCCCGCGCGTAGCGCGCATTAGCTGCCATGACCGAACCCGCCTCGCTCGGTCTCGCCCTCGCCTTCAGCGCGGGGCTGCTCAGCTTCGTGTCCCCCTGTGTGCTGCCCCTCATCCCGAGCTACCTCACCTTCGTCACGGGGGTGGGGTTCGACGATCTGGGCACGTCGCGCCGCGCCGCGCTGGTCCACGCGCTGCTGTTCGTGCTCGGCTTCACGCTCATCTTCGTCGCGCTTGGCGCCTCGGCGACGATCCTCGGCCGCGTGCTCATCGCGTACCGCGTGTGGATCACCCGCCTCGGCGGTGCGCTCGTCGTGCTGTTCGGGCTGTACCTGCTCGGCCTCGTGAAGGTCTCCGCCTTCGATCGCGAGCGGCGCGTACATCTCGCGAACAAGCCCCTCGGCTATCTCGGCACGGTGCTCGTCGGCGTCGCCTTCGGCGCGGGGTGGACGCCCTGTCTCGGCCCGATTCTCGGCGCGATCCTGACCTACACGGCGGCGCAGGCCGATCTCTCGCGCGGGCTCCCGCTGCTGTTCGCCTATTCGCTCGGCCTCGCGCTCCCCTTCCTGCTCGCGGCCGTCGCGGTGGAGCGCTTCCTCGAGACGGTGGCGCGCGTGCGACCCTATCTCGCGCGCATCGGCCAGGTGAGCGGCGCGCTGCTGGTGATCGTGGGCGTCCTGATGATGTTCGACTACTTCACGATCATGGCGTCGTATCTCCAGGCCGTCACCCCCGCCGCGATTCGCAACCGGCTCTGACGTGCGGTTGGACCGTCGGTCCGAATGGCGCGCGACGCACGTGTGTCACCGCGGCGCCTGAGAGTCGTCTAAGGTCGACCATGCGGCGCAACGACGCGCCGCGCGACCAACTCTCGCCCCGCCAGTCCATGCACGGTGTCATTTTCGTCGAGCTCAAGAAGTACGTCGATGCCAAGGTCGGTGGAGACGCCTGGCGCACGCTCGTGGAGAAGTCGGGGGTGCCCACCAAGATGTACATGGCGATGGGCAGCTATCCGGACGCCGAGTTGATCTCGCTGGTGCAGACGGCGTCGAGCGTCACCGGCACGCCTGCGCCCGAGCTGCTGCACGACTTCGGCGCGTTCATCGTGCCCGATCTCATGAAGATGTACCGCGCCTTCATGAAGCCCGCCTGGCGCACGCTCGACGTGCTGCAGTACACGGAGTCGAGCATTCACACGCAGGTGCGCGCGATGACCAAGGGTGCGATGCCCCCCTTCCTCACCTGCACGCGCACCAGCCCGACGGAGGTCGTCATCCAGTACAAGTCGGCGCGCAAGCTCTGCTTCGTGGGGGTGGGCATCATCGACGGCATCGCCGACCACTTCGGTGAGAAGATCGCGCAGCGCCACGACAAGTGCATGCACCGTGGCGACGCCGAGTGCGAGATGCGCGTGACGCTGGCCTAGGCGAGCCACTCCCGCACCTTCGCCAGCAGCTGCCGCGCCGGCACGGGCTTGAGGAGCACGTCGGCGCAGCCCATCGCGCGGCAGCGCGCCACGACCTCGGGCTCGTCACGCCCCGTGAGCGCGACCGCCACGCGCGGCATCGCGCCGCGATCCTTCAGCTGGGCGAGCACCTGTAGCCCGTCGCCGTCGGCGAGCCCGAGATCGAGCAGCAGGAGATCGACCGGCTCCGCGGTCGCCGCAGCCACAGTGGCGACGATGGACGGTGTCGTCGTCACGCGATGCCCCGTCTCCTCGAACAGCACGCGCATCGCGCCCGCCACGAGGTCGTTGTCCTCGGCCACCAGCACGTGCGGCAGCGAGGGCATCGGCGCCGTCAGGCGGCCGCGTACGGGATGGTGAAGAAGAAGCGGCTCCCTTCGCCGAGCCGGCTCTCCAGCCAGATGCGCCCGCCGTGCAGCTCCACGAGCTTGCGCGCGATCGTGAGGCCGAGCCCCGTGCCGTGATGCTGCCGCGACGCGCTCGCGTCCACCTGCGCGAACTCGCGGAACACCAGCTCGTGATGCTCGGGGTCGATCCCGATCCCCGTGTCGCCCACCTCGACCAGGCACTCGTGCACGTCGCCGGCGGTGAGCTCGTGCGCCTTCACCCACACGTGCCCGCCGCGCGGCGTGAAGTCGATCGCGTTGCCGACCAGGTTGCCCACGATGTGCGCCACCTTCTCGCGGTCGGCGACGAGCGGCGTCAGGGTCGCCGGCACATCCGATACGAGGGTGAGCCCCTTGCGGCTGGCGAGCGATTCGTTGAGGGCGCAGATCTGTGTGACGACGGAGTGCAGATCGAACCGCGACGGTGTCACCGTGAGCTGGTTCGCGGCGCCGCGCGCATACGTCAGGATCTCGCCCACCTGCTCGAGCAGCTGACGCCCGCCGTTGATGATTCCCCCGATGCTCTCGAGCTGCCGCGGCGTGAGCGGGCCGAGGATGCCGTCGCGCAGGATCTCGGCGTGCGTGATCACCGCGGTGAGCGGGGTGCGCAGGTCGTGCGAGATGTTCGCCAGGAACTGCGTCTTGAGGCTGTCGCGCGCCTCGAGCTCG
>DASSIC010000652.1:0-3290 GCA_035692325.1 Gemmatimonadaceae bacterium
ACGACTCGCAGTGGCTGGGCAACTTCACCGACGCGTCGAACGTCACGCACTACGCCTTCGCGCACCTCGAGCAGGAGACGCGCTCGCTCGGCGTCCGTCTCAGCTACACCGCGACGCCGGCGCTGAGCTTCCAGCTCTACGCCGCGCCGTTCGTGAGCCGCGGTGCATACACGAACACGCGCGAGCTCAGCGCCACGCCGCGCGCCGAGCGCTACGAGGATCGCTATGCGCCGTACACCCCGCCTGCCGGCACCTCGCTCGGCTTCGACGTGCTGCAGGTTCGGTCCAACAGCGTGATGCGGTGGGAGTTCCGGCCGGGCTCCACCCTGTTCGCCGTGTGGACGCATGGGCGCGACGGCTACGATCCGACCTTCACCCCGCGCAGCTGGCGCGACGAGTACAACGACCTGTTCGCGCTGCACCCCTCCAACACCTTCCTGTTGAAGCTCGCCTACTGGATGGACTGACGGTCCAATCAGCGCGACCGGAGGAAAACATCCTGATCGACACGATGTTGCTCGCGCGACGCACCGAGTGTGGCGTGATTGCAGCAGTGCGCGTTGGCTGCGCGCGCTGAGCCCCGAATTGGCGCACGCAGCGCACGGCACGCGTGGTGCCGGGATTTGCGGTGCACGTCACAGGAGGAGCGCATGGCGTTGCGCGCGTGGCGCCAGCTGCCGCGTCGTCGTTCGAACATCCGTGGGATCCACCGTCTCGTCCTGATGAGCGAGACGACGTCGGCCTTCGACGCCGGCGAGCAGCGCGAGGAAAGCGTGCTCGACGGTGAACTGCCGACGATGCCCTTCTCTCCCGAGACGACGCGCCGACTCTGGGTCGCGCTGACGCGCATCTCGCTCCGTACCGACTCCAGCGTCGCCGTGAGCGCGGTGCTCCGCACAGCGTGCGACGAGAGCCGCGATGTGTCGCCGGACCGCGTCGTGCTTGCGCTGCACGCGATCTGGCATCGGATCAGACCCGCGCCCGGGCGATGTCCGGAGGCGGTGCAGAATCGCTATCGCGCCGTCGTGGCTGAGCTCCTCTCTCTCCGGTTCGGCGAAGAACTGGTGGGGTTGCCGTGATGTCCGGCCGGCCGCGATGCTCCGCGCGGCCGGCTCTTCAGGGTGCACCATGTTCGTCGAGCCCGAGCATCCGTGGCTGTCGCCCGAAACTGATCGCCTCCTGCGCGAGGCGCTGGTGCGCCAGGCCGCCGAACGCGCCGCCGCCGTCGAGCCGCTGCGAAAGGCGCTCGGCCACGTCTGCGAGGAGGGGCATCGCGGCGGCCTGACGGCGGAACACGTCATCATGGCGCTCCGCATCACCTGGAGCCGCATCCCGCCGCCCGAGGGGATGACGGCCGAGGCGTGGGCCGACGTGTACAAGCGCGCGGTGGCCGACTGCCTGGCGCTGTATTGACGCGCCTCGGTTGCGAAGTGCGCGGCCCGTCCGGACATTGAGTCGATTCCGCTCACGCGGTCCACTCGAACCTCGTCCGGATGCCCCATCTCGAACCGGTGGTCTTCGCGATCGCCGTGGCGGCGCTCGTCGTCGCGCTCTCGGCACTGGCGCGACGGCTCCCCGTGCCGACGCCGATTCTCCAGGTCGTCGCGGGATTCCTCGTCGCGCTGCTCCCCGGAATCGTCGTTCCGGATCTCGATCCCAACCTCGTCTTCTTCGTCTTCCTGCCGCCCATCCTCTGGTCGGCGGCGATGTTCACTTCCGTCCGCGAGTTCAAGCGCAACTTCGGCTCGATCGGCGCACTGGCGGTGGGACTCGTGCTCGCCACCACCGTGGCGGTGGCGTTCGCGGCGCGGCTGCTCTTCCCCGGCATCCCGTGGGCCGCTGCCATCGCACTGGGGGCGATCGTCTCGCCGCCCGATGCCGTCGCGGCCACGGCGATCGTGTCGCGTCTGCCCGTGCCGCGCCGCGTCATCACCATCCTCGAGGGCGAGAGTCTCGTCAACGATGCGTCGGCGCTCGTGCTCTATCGCACCGCCGTGGCGGCCGCCGTCACGGGCGCATTCAGCTGGGGCGAGTCCATCGTCCGCTTCTTCATCGACGCCGGCGTGGGCAGCCTCGTCGGCCTGCTCGTCGCCTGGTTGATCATTCGCGCCGCGCGCACGACGAAGGATCCGCTGGCCGAAGCGCTGATGACGCTCGCCGGGCCGTACGTCGCCTGGCTCACCGCGGAAACGCTGCACGTGTCGGCGGTGCTCGCGTGCGTCGCCGGCGGCGTGTACCTCCAGCAGAATCTCTCGACGGCCGTGGGCCCCGCGTCTCGCCTCCAGACGCGCACGGTGTGGGATCTCGTCGTCTTCCTCCTCAACGCGATCATCTTCCTCCTCCTCGGCGCCCAGTTCGGCGCACTGCTCGATCTCGCGCCGCGCGAATCGCTCGGCTCCATCCTGCGCAGTGGAGCGATCGTGACTGCGGTCGCCGTCGGCGTGCGGCTCGTGTGGGTGCCGCTCGTGACGGTGCTGCGCCGGCTGAGCGCCGAGTCGCGGCGACGCTCTCCCGCGCCGCGCTGGCGCGCGATCGCTCTGGTGTCGTGGACGAGCATGCGCGGCGTCGTTTCGCTCGCGACGGCGCTGGCCCTGCCGCGACTGCGGGACGACGGCGCTCCCTTTCCCTACCGCACGGAGATCATTCTCGTCGCAATGTCCGTCATCGTACTCACCCTGCTCCTTCAGGGACTGACGCTCGAGCCGTTCGTCCGGGCGCTGAAGTTCGAGCCCGAGCAGACGCACCACGCCGAGGAACGGCTGGCCCGCCGTGAGGCGACGCGGCGCGGTGCGGAGATGCTCGAGGATCTCTCGCGCGAGGACTGGGTAGACCCGCGCGACGTGGACGCGCTGCGCGCCGAGGTGCGCGAGCGGGTGCGCATGAACGAGCAGCAGGGCGGCAGCTTCCTCGGGCGGCGCCGCCTGCGCCTGGCGATGATCGGCGCCGAGCGTCGCATGCTGATCCGTCTGCGCAACGAGGACGCGATCTCGGACGAGGTGATGCGCGCGCTCGAGCAGGAGCTGGATCTCGAGGCCGTGCGCGCCGGAGCGGGCGAGCTCCGTTGATCTGTCATCCCGCACGAGCGAAGCGAGTGTCGGGAACTACCTGGCCGTGAACAGAATGCACGGAACGGGCGAAAAAGAAACGGAAACGGCGGATCCCCAATTTGTTGATCCGCTCTTTCAGCCGTTTCCGCCCGTTCCGGGCATTCAGTTGTGAAGAAGGATCCCGACACTCGCTCTCTGCGCTCGCTCCTGCGGGATGACAGCGCCTACCTGCGTCGATCGCCT
>DASSIC010000653.1:0-17153 GCA_035692325.1 Gemmatimonadaceae bacterium
GGGCTTGAGCTCCTTCAGCGCATGCTGATAGCCCGGATTGTACGAGATCACGAGCTGGAATCCCGGCGCCGCCTCGAGCAGCTCGCCCGTCTTCTCCAGCGGGAGCAGGCGCCGGTCGTCGGCCAGCGGATGAATGACGACCAAGGTGTCCTGGCGCGCCTCGACCATCTCGTCGAGATAGCAGATCGCCCCGGTACGCACCGCGGCGGTGAGCGGCCCGTCCGTCCACACCGTCTCGCTGCCGCGAATCAGATATCGCCCCGTCAGGTCGCTGGCCGAGAGGTCGTCGTGGCAGGCGACGGTGATGAGCGGGCGGCCGAGCGCGTGCGCCATGTGCTCGACGAACCGGGTCTTGCCGCACCCGGTCGGCCCCTTGAGCATCACGGGGAGGCCCTGCGCATGGCAGGCACGAAAGACCTCCCGTTCGTTGCCGATCGGGAGGTAGTAGGGGGACGCGTCGGCGGGACTGGTCAGCCGACCGCCTCCTTCGGGCGGATCGTTTCCATCAATTGAAGCAGTTCGGCATCGGGAAGATCCGCCCACGTGGTGGGATAGCGCCAGAGACGGCGCACGATTCCATCGCTGTCGAAGATGAGGCTTGGCCGCCCCGCCACGGGAGAGTACTCTCCCGCGGTCCGCTCGTAGATGTGCCACTCGCGGCCCTGCGCGTCGGTCAGATGTCTCATGCGATGAGGTGGGTGATGCTCCACGCTGCGATGGCTGCAACAGCGGGACCACATGTTCGCTCGAGGCGCGGAACTCCGCGACGCGTCGCTTCCGCGTTCGCGGAGTCCCGTCATCATCACTGCGCCAGCGTCAACGCACTAACGCGCGGCGCGCACAACGGACGAGAAGATCGCCCGCCCCTGGGCGCGATCCTGGTCGGTGAACGGGTCGGCCTGACGCGCCATCCGGTAGGACGCGAGCACCTCGTCGCAGAGGTCGCGCAGGCGGGTGCGGCGACGGCGATCGGCGGGAGTGGTCGCGCCGCGGGTGGAGCTGGAGGTCGAGGAACGGGACTCGTTGGTGCGCATGGCAGCTCGGAAGTGTCGGTCGAAGTGCAGCGCCGGCGTCGTGCCGGCGCGAGGTGCACCTCCCCCCAAGGCAGGGTTCGGGCCACGACGCCGAGCCCGGTTCCTCACGACGTGAGACCGAACTGGTGGAAGTGGCCCACATCTCGCCTGCTTTTCCGCAACGACCGGACTGGGCAACGACTGCCCGACTCCTTCATGCAACCGAGACGATGACCGTGACGACATCCAGGACGAAGCGGCCGGCCCTGCGCCGGCTCGCACTGCTGCTTCCCTGTGCCCTCCTCGCCGCCTGCTCGAGTGGCGAAGGGAAGGCGGGCACTCAGTCGTCGGCGGGTGACGTGGCGAAGGCGGCCTGGTCGCCGGCGAATCTCACCGACGTTCAGGGCGTGCCCATCGCGGCGCTGCGCACGGCCGTGACCCAGCGTCTCGCTGGGCAGCGGCCGGCCACAGTGGGCGCCGAGGCGTGGCAGCACACCCAGCGACTGTACAAGCGGTACGGCGAGACTCCCCTCTGGCTGACGAAGGATGGCCTGGAGAAGGAGCGGGCCGGCGCGCTCACCAACGCCGTCCTCAATGCGAACGCCGACGCCCTCAAGCTGGATGAATACCCGATCAGCGAGCTCGCGAACGCGCTGGTCGCGCTTCGCCGTGCGCCGCAGCCGACGGCCGAACAGCTCGCCGACGCCGATGTGCTCCTCACGGCGACCTACGCCTCACTCGGCGAAGATCTGCTCACCGGCTACGTCGATCCGAAGTCGATCGCGCAGAGCTGGCACATCGATCCGGAAGACGAGAACGTGGACAGCGCTCTCGTGCGGACGCTCGGCCAGATGCCGCTCGACAAGGCGATCAACGCCATGCGGCCCAACGATCCGGACTACATCGGGCTGCAAAAGGAGCTGTCGCACTTCCGCGGCATCGCCGCCAAGGGAGGCTGGGCGCGCATCCCGGCCGGCAAGGCGCTCAAGGTCGGCGACACCGATTCCCCCCAGCGCCTCGCCGCGCTTCGGGCGCGACTCTCGGCGGAAGGCATCGCCGTCGGCGCATCGTCCGTCGCCAATCAGTTCGACGCGTCGCTCGCCGCCGCCGTCGCGCAGTTCCAGGCCCGCCACGCCATCGCGGTGGACAGCTCGCTTGGCACCGAGACGCTGAACTCGCTCAACGTCCCGGCGGAATACCGGCTCGGGCAGATCGCCGCGAACATGGAACGTCACCGCTGGATGCCGCGCTCGCTCGGCTCACGCTACATCAGCGTCAACGTGCCCGCCTTCCATCTCGAGGCGTACGACAAGGGACAGAAGGCGCTCGAAATGAAGGTGATCGTGGGGCAGGAGTACGAGGACAAGGCGACGCCGGTGTTCAGCGACTCCATGGAGACGGTGGTGTTCCGTCCGTACTGGAACATCACCCCCGACATTCAGGCGAAGGAGGTCGAGCCGAAGATCGCCTCGAACCCGGGCTACATGCAGGCGGAGGATCTCGAGTACTACAAGGACGGGGGCGCGACGCGCATCCGGCAGAAGCCCGGCCCCAAGAACTCGCTCGGCTACGTGAAGTTCCTCTTCCCGAACGACTTCAACATCTATCTGCACGACACGCCCAACCACGCGCTGTTCGACAAGGACGTCCGCGCCTTCAGCCACGGATGCATTCGCGTGGAGAAGCCGACGGAGCTCGCTGAATGGGTGCTGGGCTGGGATGCCGCGAAGGTGCAGCAGGCGATGGAGCAGGGGCCCGACAACACGCCGGTGAAGCTCCCGCGCAAGCTGCCGGTCTACATCACCTACGGCACGGCCTACATCCGCGACGGCCTGCTGTACTTCGGGAACGATCTCTACCACCGCGACGACAAGCTGGTGCAGGCCGCGGCACCGGGAGCGCTGCCGTCTGCACGCGTCGTGCAGGCGCTCGAAGCGCTGGGGCGGATCGCGAAGGGGTGAGCGACATGCGCCTGCGCGTCGCCGTCCTTCTCGTCCTCTTCGCCACGCCGCTCACCGCGCAGCGTCCATCCACCTTCACGCTCGAGCAGGTCACGAGCTATCCCTTCCCGAACGAGCTGACCGCGGCGACCGCCAGCGGCCGCATCGCGTGGGCGTTGAACGAGCAGGGTCGGCGCAACGTGTGGGTGGCGGAGGCGCCTGACTATCGAGCGCGGCAGCTCACGAGCTACGCCGTGGACGACGGGCAGGAGCTCACGAGCGTGACCCTCACCGCGGATGGCCGGCGCGTCGTGTACGTGCGCGGTGGCGATCACGGCGGCAATTGGGACGGACCCTCGCCCAATCCGCTCGGCAGTCCCATTCCGCCGAAGATCCAGATCTGGTCCGTCCCGTTCGAAGGTGGCGCACCAGCGCTCATTGGAGAGGGCGACGATCCGGTCGTCTCGCCGAAAGGAGACGTGCTGGTCTTCACGCGCGAGCGACAGCTCTGGATCGCCCCGGTGGACGGCAGCGTCGCGGCGAAGCGACTCATGACCGTCCGCGGCGACGCGAGCGACGCGCAGTGGTCGCCCGATGGGGCGCGGCTCGCCTTCGTGGCGAACCGTGGAGATCACGCATTCATCGGCGTCTTCGTCGACGACTCCACTCCGCTCCGCTGGCTCGCCCCCTCGACGTCGCGCGATGGGTCGCCGCGCTGGTCACCCGACGGAACGCGCATCGCGTTCGTGCGACGGCCGGGCACGGGCGGCGCCCCCGAGCCCCTGCTGGGACGACGCCCATCACCGTGGGCGATCTGGATCGCGGACATCGCCACCGGCGAGGGACGACAGCTCTGGAAGAGCCCCGAGACGCTGCGCGGTTCCGTGCCCGGCACCGACGGCAACTTCAACCTGCACTGGTCGACGTCCGACCGCATCGTGTTCCTGTCCTACATGGACGGATGGCCGCACCTGTACTCGATGCGCGAGACGGATCCTGAGCCACTGCTGCTCACGCCCGGCTCGTACATGGCGGAGCACGTGACGCTCTCGCCTGATGGACGAACCCTGGTCTTCACCGCGAACGCGGGCACCACCTCTGACGACCTCGAGCGGCGGCACATCGTGCGCGTGCCAGTGGATCGCGCCGAGCCGGAGGTGCTTACCCCAGGCACGGGGCTCGAGTGGTCGCCGGTGGTGACTGCCGATGGCCGCCGGATCGCGTACATCAGTGCCACGGCGCAGCGGCCGCCACTCGTCACGATCACGGACGCCGGAGGCGGCTCGGTCCCGCGCACGCAGCTTCTCGGCACCGAGCGCATCCCCGCCGATTTCCCGTCGGCCCAGCTGGTCACGCCGCGCGCGGTGACGTTCAGGGCAGCCGACGGCGTGGAGGTGCATGCGCAACTGTTCGAGGCACAGAATGCGTTCTCCGGCCGCCCGAGCCCCGCCATCGTGTACGTGCACGGCGGGCCGCCGCGCCAGATGCTGCTCGGCTGGCACTACTCGGACTACTACACGAACGCCTACGCGCTGAACCAGTACCTGGCGAGCCTCGGCTACACCGTGCTCTCCGTGAACTACCGGCTGGGCATCGGGTACGGCTACGACTTTCATCGCGCGCCCAACGCCGGTGCACAGGGAGCGGCGGAGTATCAGGACGTCAGGGCAGCCGGCGAGTGGCTGCGACGGCAGCCATATGTCGACGGCAAGCGCATCGGCATTTACGGCGGGTCCTACGGCGGCTATCTCACCGCGCTTGCCCTCGCGCGCAATTCCGATCTGTTCGCCGCCGGCGTGGACATCCACGGCGTGCACGACTTCACGGCGGAGGGAGGGCGCCGGCTCGGGATGGGCGAGTGGCGCTATGAGCCGACCGATCGCGACAGCGCCGCCGCCGTGGCGTGGCGGTCATCGCCGGTCGCCTCCGTCGACACGTGGAAGTCCCCGGTGCTGCTCATCCACGGCGACGACGACCGCAATGTGCGCTTCGGCTCCACGGTGGATCTGGTGCGCCGACTCGCGGCGGCCGGCGTGCGCTACGAGGAGATCGTCATCCCCGACGATACGCACCACATGATGCGCCACGCGAACTGGCTGCGCGTGGACCGCGCCACCGCGGCGTTCTTCATGAAGACGCTGGGCGGCGCAGGGGCGGCACGCGCGGCGGCGGGCCGCTAGTGTCAGTCCGTGACGCGCGAGCTGAGCGCTTCCTTCACGTAGCTCGCGAGCGACGCCGCTGACGGTGACGACGAGCCGGCGACGTTGACGTCGATCGGGATCTTGTGGCCCGCCCACGTCTGCTCGACGTCGAGCACGCCCTGCCACACCGCGGCGAAGGCGTGCCCCATCTCGCTCGGCAGCTTGTGAATGTCGAAGCCGCTCGACTTGGCGATCCAGAAGGGCGGTTCCTCCGTCAGGCCGGCGGCGAGATACTCCTGCTTCACGTCGTTGTACACGACGTCCGCGTTGTTCGTGTGCGCGTAGATGCCCGGCCGATAGCGACCGTCCGCGAGCATGGTACGCACCCAGGCCGAGTAGTAGTCGCGCATCGAGCGCGGCAGGACGTCCATGTACTCCACGTCGAGGAAGACCGTCGTGCCGCGTGCGAAGCCTTCGCGCTCCGTGCGGCCGATCGCGTCCTTCGCCTCGGCCACGCCGCGCGCCGCGGTGACGAAGTCGGCGTTGCATGTCGCGTCCTTCGCCGGCGGCGGCGCCTTGCGCATCACGGTCTGCGTCACCGTCCGCGTTACCCAGCGTCGCTTGCTGCCGCGTCCCACACGCGTGCGCACCTTTCGTGACACGGATACGGGCACGAAGTGCGGCTTGCCCGGCATGCGGCCCCACGTCTGCTGCCCGACGTAAATGACGGCGAGCCCATAGCCCATCGCGGTGAGCGTCTCGCGCTTGCCGGACCATCCTTCGTCGGGGTGGCAGGGCGCCGGCAGATAGTATCCGGTCCACTCGTAGGGCGCCCCTCCGGTACGCCAGGCGCGCATGGCGGCGTCACCGGGATAGTTGCCGGTGTCGAAGCCCATGTGCCGTCCCGTCGAGACCGCGTCAGCGAGGAGTGCGGTCTGGCCGGTCATCGTGGCTGCCACGTTCGCCACCTGTCCCGAGAAACCAGCCAGTCGCGCGCGCGAAAAGCCGCCGTCGCGCAGCGCTATGCCGGCGACGGCGAGGCAGGAGAGGACGGACAGCGCGAGAATCTGGCGACGTTGCACGGGTGTGCTCCGGGGATGCGAACGACGACTTCACCCTACACCTGGCTGCGGCGATCGATCCGGGCGCCAGACGCGGAGATGTAAGGCACGCATTGCGCCGCGACGGGCGAGCTCGGCCGTGTCGTCGCACTCGACGTGTATGCTTCTTGCGCTGCATCGTGGGGTTCGATCCGAGTTGTTTCGTCCGACACCGTTTGGAGGCCCGATGCTCAGCGTACTGCGCCGTACCCCGTTCGCCCTCACCTGCGCTGCCGCGCTCGTTGCCGCCTGCTCGAAGGGTGAGAAGACCTCCGACAGCGCACGCGCCGCGGATTCATCGGCGGTGGCCGCGACCGCCACGCCGGCGATGACACCCGCTGCTCCTGCGCTCACCGACGCCAACATCGTCGCCATTCTCGATGGCGCCAATGCCGCCGACTCCGCGGCGGGATCGGTCGCCGCGGCGAAGGGGACGGCCGCGGACGTCAAGGCATTCGGACGTGACATGATGCGCGACCATCATGCCCTGCGCGTCGCCGGTCTCGATCTGGCGAAGAAGCTCAACGTCACGCCCGAGATGCCCGCCGGCGACACCAGCGCCACCGCGGCCTCGAAGTGGAAGGACAGCCTCACGGCGATGGCACGCGGTGCTGCCTGGGACAAGGCGTACATCGATCACGAAGTGACGTATCATCAGGAAGTGCTGAACACCGCGCAGACCGCGCTCGGTGCGGCGCAGAACGCGGATCTGAAGGCGCTGATCCAGAAGGCCGCGCCGAACATCCAGGCGCACCTCGATCACGCGAAGCAGATTCAATCCAAGCTGCAGTAACTCGCGCGTCGCAGGTCTGGAACTTGAAAGAGCGCTCGGCGGTCGCCGAGCGCTCTTTGTATTTTCCGCCACATGCCGGGGACGACATTCCTACTCTCTCGGGGAGCTGATGGCGACTTCGCACGACTCATCGGGTGGACCGCCAGAGCGCCAGGACGCGCCCGGCTCGCTCGTGCTGGTGGATGGCTCCAATGTGGCCCATTCCAGCGAAGGGGATCAGGCACGGCTGTCCAACATCACGGCGGTGTGCGACAAGCTGCGTGAGGAGGGGTACGAGCCGCTGGTGCTCGTGGACGCGGCCCTGCGTCATCAGATCGACGATCGCGCCAAGTACGAGCGGATGGTCGACCAGGGAATGATCAGGCAGGCTCCCGCCGGTACCGATGCCGACTACTTCATCCTCTCTTTCGCACGGGAGCTGGATGCATCGATCGTCTCGAACGACCGATTCCGCGACCGGCAGAAGTCCTTTCCCGACGCGGCGAAGCGGCTGATCAAGTACATGGTGGTGAAGGGGGAGGTCGTGCTCGAGCGCCGAACCGGCACTCGGCACGAGTGAGGGCGTGCTCGGCGTTACGCGTCGAGCGGTCGGTCGTCGGCCATGTTGTGGGTTCGTGGACCCTCGCCGCTAAACAAATGTAGTAGTGGCGTGGTCACGGCCGACCCCGTTAGGTTTCTCTCACGTTGCGGCGCAACCCGTTACACCGCCTGACGATATCGCGACATGTCGCGTGCGTCGTGGTCGGCGCATACGGTGCGTCGTGGCCGGAGAAGAAGGCGGGCAAGCTCACGCCCACCATCTCACGGCGCGAGGTGGTGTACGAGTCTGATACGCCGCTCGCCGCGAAAGTGTTGGTCCCCACCGGAGATCCGTCTCCACCGCCCTGAGACCTCGATGCTGAGTCCGATGACGGCCGGCCCGTCGCTCTCGCTGGTGATCCCCGTCTACAATGCGGCGGATCAACTGCCCGCGACGCTTGCTGCTGTCGACGCCTTTGCCGAGCACTACGTCGACTCGCTCGAGGTGCTGTTCGTCGACGATCACTCGACCGAAGTCGAAACGCAGCTGATCCTCGAGGATTATGCGCGACGGCGGCCGTATGCACGGGTGCTCCGTAACGCGACGAATCGCGGCAAGGGGTTCTCCGTCACCCGCGGGATGCTCGCGGCGCGCGGCCGTCATCGCGTCTTCACCGACGTCGATCTCGCGTATCCACTCGACCAGGTGGAACGGATCGTCGCCGAGCTGCAGAGCGGCCATGATATCGCGATCGCCTGCCGGGTGCTGCCGGCGTCGCGCTACCTAATGAGTCCGAGCTTCTTCCACTACCTGTACACGCGTCATCTCATGAGCCGCGCGTTCAACAAGGTGGTGCAGGCGTTCCTGCTCCCGGGCATTCTCGACACGCAGGCCGGCCTGAAGGGGTTTACCGCCGAGGCGGCCCGACTCTGCTTCTCCCGCACGACCATTCCAGGCTTCGGGTTCGACATCGAATGCCTGTACATCGCGCAGCAGCACGGCCTCTCGATCAAGCAGACGGCGGTGAACTTCCGCTACGACGACGAGCCGACGACGGTGCGCTTCGCCCGCGACAGCAACCGGATGTTGAAGGACATCTGGAAGGTGAAGACGAACGCGTGGCGCGGTCAGTACGCCGTGGCGAACCAGCGCTTCAGCTTCCCGCCCGAGGACGCCGAGTGGATCGACGGCGGCCACACGCCGCCGCACGGGATGCCGGTGTCGGCGGCTGAACGGACGTACGCGGCCGCTTCCTGAACCCCGGTGAGAACGGCGCGCGCGACGCGCGCGCGCCGTAGGCGACATCCCCGCGCTCGCGGCGGCTGCGATACCTTCCTGACATGGACTCGCCGCGACTGCTCGTCATCAACGCCGACGACCTCGGATTCGCCCCCGGCGTGAACCGCGGGATCCTCGAGGCGCACGACGCAGGGACGCTTTCGTCGGCATCCCTGATGGTCAACACCCCGGCCTTCGCGGAAGCAGTCGCGCTCGCACGCACGCGCCCGCGGCTCGGAGTGGGTCTCCATCTCAACCTGGTCTCCGGTCGCCCGCTCACCGACGCCGTGTCGCTGATGGATGCATGCACCGGCGAGTTCCACCCACTCGGCGAGCTGGCGCGACGCGCCGTCATCGGGCGCGTGCGTGCCGAGGATGTCCGGCGCGAGTGCGACGCGCAGCTGCGCGCCCTGACGGCGGCGGGCATCACGCCGACGCATTTGGACAGTCACCGCCACGCGCACGCGTTGCCGGGCGTCCTGCCCGCGGTGGCCGCGAGCGCGTACGAAGCCGGGCTGCGCTGGGTGCGGCGTCCCCTGGACCGCCCCTCGATGCGCGAGCCGATGCCGAGCGCCAAGATGCTCGTGCTGCACGCGGCGTGGCGTCGTGCGCTGCTCCATGTCGATCACAAGTATCTGCCGCTGCTCGCACGGGCGCCCCACTTTCGCGGCATCGCGCTTCAAGGCGCGGCCGACGTGGGAGCGCGGCTGCTGGCGCTGCTCGATCGGCTGCCGACGGGTATCACGGAGGTCATGCTGCACCCCGGCTACGACGACGCCATCCTTACCGCGCAGGATCCGTATCGTCGCGAGCGCGAGCGCGAAGTCGACGCGCTGCGCGCGCCCGCCCTGCGCGCGCGGCTCGAGCGGGGGGACATCAGGCTGGTCAACTTCGGAGAGCTGGCCTGACCGCCGCCGTTGCGCCCATTGCCGGTCCACGCACCCAAAGCTGCCGCTGGATCTCGATCCACACGAGCAGGAGCGGAATGGTCTTCAGGCGATAGGGATCGAACAGATTGCGCTGCAGCCAGCCCGGCATGGCGTCGGACGACGCGAGCACGGTGCCGACGAAGAACAGGAGAAACAGCGCCCACGACAGCCGCGTGCGCGTCGCGAGCGCGGCGAACCAGATCGCGACCCCCGCCACGCCGATCACGAACGTCGGGCTCTCAGCCTGGTGATTGAACAGCACGCAGAACGCCAGCACCGAGCAGAGATACAGCCGCCGGAAGCGCCAGTCACGCCAGCGATCGCGGCGTGCGAGCACCGGCGCCACGAGCAGCGCCACCCCCGCGAGCTGGAATGGCCAGTTGGGCAGTCCGAGCCCGAACGCAAGCTGCACGTGGTGCATCACGGAAAAGCCCCGCTCCAACGCATCGGCGCTCTCGATCGCGCGCCAGGAGGCGTACTGCGCGAGCAGCGTAGTCGCCGGGGTGACCAGCAGCGGCAGCAGGGCAAAGCCGACCATCGAGGCGAGCAGCGCGACGGCGACGCGGAGCTTGCGCGGATGGAAGACCGCGAAGCTTGCCCCGGCGAGCGGGAAGACCTTGATGTTCGTGCCGACGGCGGTGGCGAGACTCCCCAGCACGGTGTGGCGGCGCTCGTACGCAGCGAAGGTGAGAATGATCAACGCCGTCACGAGTGCATTGCTCTGCACGTTCTGAAGCGAGCCGAGCATGTCGAGAAAGACGATCGCTCGCGCCACGGTCGCCGCGCGTTGGGGGAGCACCATGCCCAGCGCCGCGTAGAGGGCGCCGGCATTGAGAGCATTCCACAGCAGCATCGCCACGGCGAACGGCGGAAGCGAGAAGGGCAGGAAGAGCAGCGCGAATGTCGGGCTGTACTTGTAGAAGTCGAAGTGCTCGGCCGGATACGCGGCGTACAGGTCCTGACCGTGCAGCAGGTGCAGCGACGCCGCGCGGAAGATGAGGAAGTTGTTGTTCTGATGCGCGATGCCCTGCTGTGCCGTGGCGGCGACGACCGCCGCCAGCCAGAGCACGGCGACGAAGATCGCGAGGCGGCGCGTGCGCGCGGCGTCGAGTGGAGGCGAGGACGGGCCGGTCATCGGATCGGGCGCGGGTGGTCGGGCAGCGGCGAAAGGTAGGCGCCCCACGCTCCACCCGGCACTGCTTTTGACATCGGAGTCGTCATGCCTCCTTCCCCCCGCGCGCCTGGTCGCGCCCTCGACACCGTCCTGCTCGACATCGACGGCACCCTGATCGACAGCAACGACGCCCACGCGCGTGCGTGGGTCGATGCCTTTGCGGCCCATGGATACGTCGTGCCGTTCGAGAGTGTCCGCCCGCTCATCGGCAAGGGTGGCGACAAGCTGACCCCGGAGCTCACCGGGCTCGATCCGGAGAGCGGCGAGGCGAAGCGCATCGGAGAGACGCGCGGCGAGATCTTCAGCACGCGAGAACTTCCAACGCTCCGCGCTACGCCTGGGGCCCGCGCGCTGCTGGAGCACCTCAGGACGCGCGGCCTCGAGCTGGTCGTGGCGACCTCGGCCAAGGCCGACGAAGTCACCATGTTGCTCGAGCAGGCCGGCGTCGCCGATCTCATCACGGCGGCGTCATCGGCCGACGACGCCGAGCGCTCCAAGCCCGATCCGGACATCGTGCAGGCCGCGCTGCACACGGTGCGACGTCCGGCGTCGCACGCCGTGATGATCGGCGATACGCCGTACGACGTGGAGGCCGCGACGCGCGCACGCGTGCCGATCATCGCCCTGCGGTGCGGCGGCTGGAACGACGACGACCTTCGCGATGCGACGGCGATCTACGACGATCCGGCGGATCTGCTGAAGCACTACGAGAGATCGGTGCTGGGTAACCGTGAACCGTGAACCGTGAACGGCGGCAGCGGATCACCGTCTCGTCGCGACCATGCGCATGCCGTACCTGGCTCGTAGCGTCACGATCGGCTGCGGTACCACGCGATGTCCCGGCGCGAGGCGCAGGCGCCAGCGTCGCGCGAACGTCGCGAGTGCCAGCACGCCTTCCATCCACGCAAACTGTTCGCCGATGCAGACGCGCGTGCCCGCGCCGAACGGAAAGTAGGAGAACTTCGGCCGGCTCGGATCCAGCGCGCTGCCACCAGGGAGCCAGCGCTCCGGTTGAAAGAGCTCTGCGTCGGGCCACCACCGCGGATCGCGGTGCACGATCCACTGGCTCATCAGCACGATCGTGCGGGGTGCGAGCAGGTGGCCGCGCACCTCGTACGCGTCGAGCGCACGCCGGCCGACGATCCAGGCCGGAGGATACAGGCGCATCGTCTCCGCCAGCACGGCGCGCGTGTACGGGAGCCGCGCCACATCGTCGGCGCCGAGTGCGTGATCGCCGAGTGCGTCCACTTCGGCGTGCAGCTTCGCTTCGACGGCCGGCGCGCCGGAGAGGAGAAACCAGGCCCACGTGAGGGCGTTCGCCGTCGTCTCGTGACCGGCGAGCAGCAGCGTCATCGCCTCGTCGCGGAGCTGCAGGTCGCTCATGCCGGTACCGTCGCCTTCGGTGTCGTGCGCCAGCAGGAGCATCGACAGCAGGTCGCCCTTGTCCTCTCCACTCGCGCGGCGGCGAGCGATCATCTCGTAGATCGTGGCATCCAACCGTTCGCGCGCCCGACGAAAGCGCCGCGTGATGGGCAGCGGCAGGCGAAGGAGCAGCTCGCCCCACGGCACGACGGTGAGGTTGAACGTCCTGATCGCCGTGGAGAGCGCGTCACCGATCTCGTGCGCCTCCGCCTCGATGTCGGCGTCGAACAGCGTCTTGCCCACGACGGCCAGCGTGTACGCGGCCATCTCCCGTGCGATGTCGAGCTCCGCACCCTCGGCCCAGCCCTCGGCGCGTCGGCGCGCATAGGCCGCCATCGTGTCGCCGTAGCCGGCGATGCGCGCGCGGTGAAAGGCGGGCTGCACGAGCCGCCGCTGGCGCAGGTGGAACTCCCCTTCGCTCGTGAGCAGCCCCTCGCCGAGGAGCATCTTCGCACGCTCCAGCCCACGGCCCTTGTGAAAGCGCCGGCCGTGCGTGACGAGGACGTCGCGGATGTCATCCGGATGACTGAGCAGCACGAGCGGCTGCGGCCCGATGTCGAACGACGCCACGTCGCCGTACGTCCGCGCGAGGCGCGGCAGGAACTCGAGCGGCCGGCGCGTCACGGCGAAGGCGAACTCGCCAGGATAGCGCGGGCGCGGGCCCGGAGCGGTGGCCGCGGTCATGTGGTCGAAGCTAGCGTCCGCGCCTCGCCGCCGCCGGAGCGTCAGCGCACGAGAAGCCTGGCCGTGCGTCCCCCCACCTGGATCTCGAACTCTCCCGGCTCGACGCGCGTTACCAGGTCTCGGCCGACGAAGCCGAGGCGGCTGACCGGAAGACGGAAGGTCACGACCCGGCGCTCGCCTGGCGTGAGCAGGATCTTCTCGAAGTCGCGCAGCCGACGCATCGGTGGATCGACCGACGCATACAGGTCGCGCACGTAGAGCTGCACGACTTCGCGGCCGGTGCGTCGACCCGTGTTCGTCACAGCCACGCTCACCTGGACGGTGTCGCTCGCGCGACGTTCGGCATGGTCGAGGCGAAGATCGTCGTAGGTGAACGTCGTGTACGAAAGCCCGGCGCCGAAGTCCCACTGTGGGGTGTAGCCCTTGTCCGAGCCGTCGGCGGCGACGTTCGCCGACGCGAGCCGATCATAGTGCTCGATGTCGTTCACGCTGCGCGGATAGGTGAAGGGAAGCCGTCCGCTCGGATTCACTTCTCCGAAGAGAACGGCGGCCATCGCTTCGCCGCCGTAGGGGCCGGTCTGATATCCCAGCACGACGGCGCGTGCGCTGTCCACGATGTCGCGCACGATGCGTGGACGTCCCTCGAACAGGGCGAGGATCACCGGCTTCCCCGTCGCCACGATGGCGCGGGCAAGACGCATCTGATCGTCGGGCAGGGTGAGATCGGCGATGTCGCCTGGCTTCTCGGCCGACGCCGGCTCGGCGAGGGCAAGGAGCACGACGTCCGCCGCACGAGCTGCGGCCACGGCATCGGGAATCGTCGAGGCGGTGCCGCTCACGAATGTCGCGCGCTCTGCGCCCACTCGCTCGCGCACGGCGTCGAGCAGTGTCCGCACCGAGGCGGGATACATCGCCGTGTCCGTCCCCTGCCAGGTGTACGACCACCCGCCGTACATCGACGGAAGGGACGTTGCGCCGGGGCCGGTGACGAGCACGCGCGCCGTGCGCGCGAGCGGGAGCACACCGCGATCGTTCTTGAGCAGGGTGATCGCCTCTTCGGCGGCACGGCGGCTGACGGCGAGAAAGGGCGCTGCGCCGACGTTGGCCAGTTCCTGCGCATGTGGCCCGGCGTCGTCGAACAACCCGAGATCGAGCTTGAGTCGGAGAATGCGCCGCACCGATGCGTCGATGCGCGACACCGGAATCTCGCCGGCGCGCACGAGGGAGAGCACGTCGTCGATGAACGAGGTGTTGTAGGGCACCATGCTCATGTCCACGCCGGCGTCGAGCGCCATGCGGACCGCGTCGCGCCGAGTGGCAGCCGCCCGATGCACCGTCTGGAGCCGAACGATGTCCTCCCAGTCGCTGACGACGACGCCGCGAAATCCCAGCTCCGTGCGGAGCAGATCGGTGAGCAGCTCGCGGCTCGCGTGCACCGGGATGCCGTTCACGTCGCCGGAGTTCACCATCACTGTCGCGATGCCGGCGTCGATCGCCGCGCGGAAGGGTGGCAGGAAGTATTCGCGCAGCTGGCGATCGGGAATCCAGGCGGTCGTGCGATCGCGTCCGCTGAGCGGCATGCTGTAGCCGAGGAAGTGCTTGGCCGACGCCGCGACATAGAGTGGTCTGGCCGGATCGGGGACCACTCGGGCGCGAAGCAGCTCGTCGTCGTCCAGCGGCGTGCCGGCGAGCAGGGCCACCGCGGCGGGCGTGGGGTCCTCCTGGTTTCCCGTCGTCGCAGCCGCGCCCATCACCGACGCGAGATGGACGTCCTCGCCGAAGGTCTCCGGGAATCGCGACCAGAGGGGCTGCCGGCCGAGGTCGAGCACCGGGGCGAAGTTCCAGGCGACGCCGCTGGCACGCGTCTCGTACGCGGTCACCCGGCTCGTGAGGCGCATCAACAGCGGGTTCCAGGTCGCCGCCATGGCGAGGTTCTGTGGAAAGACCGTGCTGCCACGCATGTAGTGATCGCCGTGTACCGCGTCGATGCCGTAGATGACCGGAATGGGCAGGCGGCGTCGTCCGGCGAAGCGCTGAACCGTCGTGGTGAGGTCCCGCCACTGTGCGGGGGTGAGAGCAGCGTCCCAGACATTCAGCAGGGACCCGACGTTCTGCCGCACGATCGCGTCCTCGAGCTTGGCGGAGTCCAGCTGCATGGCGACGGTAGCGGTGCCGCGCACCTTGGCGACGGCGGCGATGGTGAGCTGGGTCATCTCGCCCACCTTCTCCTCCAGCGTCATCCGCCGGAGCAGCGCCTCGACGGCGGCTGGGCGGTCGACCGGGCCCTGGGCGTGGAGTCCGGGAGCGAGGATCAGAGAGAGCGCGGAGAGGGCGCGAAGGGCCGGATGCAGTCGGATCATGGGCGCGGCGCGGTGCACGAGCCGCGCCCGCGCCCCTCGCTGATGCGGCGGCGCGTGATCGGCTCCGTCCGGTACGACCTTTGAATAGGAGGCGGGCGCTGACCCACCACAGCGACGAGGGATGGAATGGCCGTGCGAGAGTTCACCGACAGCAGGGGTGTCGACTGGAGGGCGTGGGACGTGACGCCGACCCACATGCATCCGGTCACGCGGGGCGAGGACTACATGGCCAACCTGCAGGATGGGTGGCTGGTGTTCGAATCGGGGCGCGAAAAGCGGCGTCTCGAAGCGCCGTATCCCGGCAACTGGAACGTCCTGCCCATTCCCGAGCTCGAGGAGCTGTGCCGACGCGCCAGCCCGGTGCGGCGGGTTCGCGAGAAGACCCACAGTGGGCAGCGGCGGGCGATCAGCGCGCAGGAGATCGAGAAGGTCGCGATCGAGCAGGAGGGGGGCCGCGTCGCCTTCCGGAGCCCCGCCGGGCGCGAATGGACGGTGCGCATCCACGAGTGCCTCGACCGCGGAGGCGAGCCGGAGATGGTGCTGCGCTTCACCGCCGACGACATCGTGGTGGAGCTACCGGCGTGGCCGGAGAACTGGCGCGATGCGTCGGTGGAGGAGTTTGCCCTGATGATGCTCGACGCCAATCCTCCGCGACGGCTGCCGAAGGGAAAGGGGCCGCAGCGACGGCGCGACGATCGGGTGGACATGGGCACCGATCCTCACGTCGCGGCGACCGCACACCGGGCGGACTAGCAGCAGATCCGAGGGGCGGGACGGCGCGCGCGCGGGTGACGGTGACGCGTCCCGACGCGTCTCTGGGGATGCGCACCCTCGTCGTTCTCGGACTCCTCGCCGGACTCACCGCGACGCCGGCCCATGCGGCCGGCGTCGCCGCCCGCAACCGGCGGCTTCCGGCGCCCCTCTCCCTGAGCGTCGTGCAGGTGAGCGACAGTGCGCTCACCCTGGACAGCAACTCGCCGGCGACCGCGGGTCCGCACGCGATGTACGTGTCGTACCGGATCACCAACACCTCCGGCGCGAGCGTCGCGAACCTGTCGGCCACGCTCGCGGGCTTCGGTGGTGGCATTGCGCTCGCGGGGGGCCAATCGGCGACGCAATACGTCGGCACGCTGGCGGCGGGTCAATCCCGCACCGTGTTCTGGTTCATCACCTACCCCAGCACCTTCGGCGTGCGGAACGTGCTCTCGGTGAGCGTGAGCGACGGCGCGGGGGGCACCGCGAGCGGAAGCGGCCCCGTGACCACGCTGTCGATGATCAGTGCGCAGGCGGGAGGGCTCACCTCGTCGAGCAGCATCGGCGCGGGCGCCGTGGTGGGGCAGGTGATTCCACTCGACGTGACCTTCCAGTTCAAGGGATGGAAGGCGGGTGACACCTTCAACCTCCAGCCGGCGGGCAACGCGACCTTTCCGGCGGGATGCTTCCAGCTCGTGCGCGACTCGATCACGAGCGCCGACGCGAACCTGAGCTCCGTGATCGTGCCGGGGACGACGAACCAGACGTACTTCGTCGCGTCCGTCTCGAGCGTGGGGGGCGGCGCGACGTGGAACGTGTCGGTACGGTACCTGTTCAAGTACCTGTGCTCCGGCACGACCGCGACGCCGCTTCCCTACTCCAACGAGCTCAGTGGCGGGCAGCTCAAGTACTCGGCGAACTACGGCAGCGGCGCCGGCGTGCCCGCCCCCATTCCGCCCGCGCCATCGCCCTCGGCCAGCTTCGCGCTCTCCAAGACGGCCAGCGCGAGCCAGCTGCCCAACGGTGGCAGCGAGACGTACACCGTC
>DASSIC010000654.1:0-2721 GCA_035692325.1 Gemmatimonadaceae bacterium
GATCTCGTGCCCTTCGTCGTACTCGCGCTTGAGCAGCCGCTGATGGGTGTCGACGTTCTGGCCGATGACGAAGAAGGTCGCCTTCACCCCGCGCGAGCGCAGCGTGTCGAGGATCATCGGTGTCCAGCGCGGATCGGGACCGTCGTCGAAGGTGAGTGCCACGCGATGCGCGTTCCGCGGCTGTCCGCCGGTACGCGACATCACGTACGGCACCGGCACCTTCACCAGCGTCTGTCCGGCGATCCAGTGCGACGTCGAATCGATGCGCAGGTTGCGCTCGCCGTCCTGCGGGAAGTACGTGATCTGGAGGATCTCGCCCGTGCCGTCGAACTCGGCGTCGTAGCCCGGCGGAATGCGCTCCAGGCTGTCGGCCGACACCATCAGCCCATGTCGGCCGAGGGCGTTCCAGATCGAGGGATCCTCGGAGCCGAGGCGCCAGATGGCGTGGCCGGCGACACCGAGCGCCTGCCCCGCCTCCATGGCGTTGTACATGGTGGTGCCGTCGAGATACCACAGCAGATGGTCGGTGGAGTCCGGATCCGTCCACTGCAGGTAGGGGTTCAGCGACACCGGATCGAAGTGCGGGCGCGGCTGCGCGGGGCCGCGCGCGGCGCGCATCGTCTCCTGGAAGCTGTACAGCTCCGCCTGATGGGTGACGATCGCCTCGGCGTCGTTCCAGTCGTAGCCGTACGCGCCCACGGTGAGCACCAGCTTCGTCGGCGACACGAGTCGAGCGAACCGCCGCGCCTGCGTGACGTAGAACCGCTGGCTGGCGATCGGGCCCGGATCGCCGGCGCTGTAGTGCTCGTCGTACAGCATCGGCAGCAGGTGGTCGTTCGCCGCCGCGGCGCGCTTGATGTAGGCGTCGGTTTCTCCGGTCGCCACCGCCTGGGTCGCGAGCTTGCCCATCCCGTGCATCGCGTCGTGCAGCTCGTGCGCGAAGGCAAGGACGGCGGGCTGGAGGCCGGGCTCGAAGCTCTCCATGTCGAGCGTGGTGCCGGCGAGGCCGTATTGCTGCACGGCTGTGCGGAGCTGGCGCACGGCATTCGCGCGCGCGGCAGGGTTGCCGAGAAAGGCGCGCACCGCCGCCGGATCGAACTTTCCGCGTGCCGAATCGGCGCCCGGCGCCACGGCGAAGTTGCTGATCATGATGAACAGCGACGGGCGCTCCTCCGCCGGCCGGCTGTTCAGCAGCTCGATCACCTCGGGCTTCACGCGCAGGTGCAGGGAATCGGCGTCGGCGGAGATGAATGCCCACTCGCCGATCACCCAGTCCAGCTTGTCGTAGTTGCGCTTGAGGGAGGCGAAGGAGTTGTCGTCCCAGTTCACGAAGAAGCCGGCGACGATGGAGCTCGTGCGCGTGGGCCGCTGCCCACTACCGACGTTGAGGGCGGGAATCGCTTCGGGCGGGCGCGACGGCGGCGAGCCGCGCTGCTTGATCGCCGCCGCGAGCTTGCGGCGGTACGCCACGCGCAAGCGGTCGATCCGGGTGTACGCCCCCGGCTTGCCTGAGGTGGCGCGGGCGATCGGCAGGTTGTTCGCCACCGCGAGGGGCAGCTGCGGCGGCATGGGCGGCCACAGGGCAACGGTGGCCACGAGCACGAGCCCGATGATCGTCGTCCCCACGCCGAATACGAGCGCGACACGACGGATGCGTCGCCAGCGGCGACCCGTGCGGTCGATGAAGATGGGGGTGAGTCGGCGATCCATGGCAGCGTAAAGTTACCAACCGGACGAAAACGGCGGGGCGGAGTTGATACTCTCCGCCCCGCCGCACGTTCGAACCGCTCCGACGCTTATGCCGCCTGCCAGAACCCGGCGAGGGCGCGACCGTCGGGCGACTCGCGCAGCTTCTCGAAGGCGCGCTCGCGGATCTGGCGAATGCGCTCGCGCGTCACACCCATCAGTGCGCCGATCTTCTCGAGCGTCATCGGCTCGCCGCTCTCGTCGAGCCCGTAGTAGAGGAAGAGGATCTTCCGCTCGCGCGGGGTGAGATACTTCCGGAACACGCGCTCGATGAACTCCTTCATGAGCTTGTAGTCCGTCGTGTCCTCGATCTCGGTGCCGTCGACGCCGGCGAACCGCTCGCCCAGGGTCGATGCTTCCCGATCCGACCGGTCGATCGGGGCGTCCAGCGAGACTTCGGTGCTGGACATCTGCTTGGCGGCGCGAACCGCCTCGGGGGTCTCCTCGAGGAGCCGCGATATCTCGTTCTCGGTGGGATCGCGCTTGAGAACCTGGGCGAGCACCGTCTCGGCGCGCGCGAGCCGAATGAGCTGCGAGTTCTGATTGAGCGGGATGCGGACGCTGCGGGTCTGTTCGGCGAGCGCCTTGAGAACGGCCTGGCGCACCCACCACACGGCGTAGGAGATGAACTTCACCCCCTGGTCGGGATCGAACTTGCGGACCGCCTTGAGCAGTCCCTCGTTCCCGATGGCGACGAGCTCGGAGAGATCGAGGCCGTGCCCCTGGTACTTCTTCACGTAGGAGATGACGAAGCGGAGGTTCGCCGTCACGAGCCGCTCGGCGGCGGCTTCATCCCCCTTCTGGGCCAGGCGAGCCAGACGTCGCTCTTCGGCGGCGTCGCTGATGAGTGGCAGCTTCTGGATGTCCTGGAGGTACTGATCGAACGCGGTGGAGGGAGACGAACGGAAGTAGCCCTTGGACCTGGTCTCGGTCGCTTGCTCCATACACGCCCCTTACCTGTGCCGGAAGGTGGTC
>DASSIC010000655.1:0-2437 GCA_035692325.1 Gemmatimonadaceae bacterium
CACCAGCCAGCGCGAGACGAAATCCACAGCCGGCCCCTCGGAGCCGGTGGACGATTGCAAGGCGAGCAACTCCGCAGCGAGCGCGACGACGTCGGTCATGCGCGGAAAGTAGCCGGTGCAACGGAAATACGGGAAGACGGCTGACGGGACGACGCCCTTTCCCGTCATCCCGTCATTCTGTCATTCCAACGTTCAGATCTCTCCGGCCAGCACCCGACGTCGAATCTCCGAATAGTCGACCGGCAGCGCGTACCCCGCTTCCACGGCGAGATCTTCCACCGCGTTGAGCAGCGCGCGCTTGAGGCGTCGCCCGCCGTCGCCCGAGGGAAGGGTGCGAATCGTGGCCGCGAGATGCTCCGCGTTGTGGAGGTACTCGGTGACCGTCGGCGCGCTCGTCGGGAGCGGCGCGCTCATGCCGAAGGTGTGAGCGCCCATGTTCGCGGACGTCGAAGGGAGTGCGCTCGTCGGCGACAGCGTGCCGGGCTCGACGGCGAGAGCGCTCGCCAGGCGCTCACGTAGCGAGCTCGTGAGCTCGGACTTCCCGGTCATGACGCGCCACAGTTGCTGACGCGAAGTCCCGGCGTGCCGGGCCAGCCGCTGCTTGGAGACACCGCGCTCGATCCGGAGAATCTCCAGCCGCTTGCCCAGCTGGGTGAGCTCGGGCACCCCTTCGGCCAACACCGAATCGCGCATCACTTCCGTTGACATACGTTGCAGGCTTCTCTAGATTGCGATACCGAATATACCCCGAAACAAAGCGACGTCCGTTGCGCAGTCTAGGAGCAGAGGTGGCGAAAGTCAAGAAACGGCCAGCACTTACGGGCGGACGTAACGTGAAGGCGAGCAAGGGCAAACGCTCCATCAGCGCGAAGCGGTCCGGTGCTACGACCGCCAAGCGCGCCACCAGCGCGACGCGGCCGAAGGCCAAGGCGGCGAAGCGCACCATCAGCGCCGGGGGGAGGGCCGGGGCTCGAACCATGAAAGGCACGAAGACGCGGAAGGCGAAGCGCCCCGAACCCGCTCCCGTCGTCCGCGTCGCGGTGCGTGAGCTGGACCCGCAACGGAAGTGCGGAGCGGGCACGTCGGTGCAGTTCCTCTATCGCGTCGACGAAAGCGTGGACGGCCGGGCCAGTGCGCATCTGGTCTTCTTCGACCGACACGGGTGGTACTGCGAGCACGGCCGGAGCTGCCCGGCGGTCGCGCATGCACGCAAGTACAACGGCAAGCATTCCGGGCAGATCGCGCGAGTCTCGTGACGAGACATCGCATCGGACTGACAACGAAACGGCAGGATGAGGAAGCAAAATGATTGCGAGACACGAGACCCACCTGGACAAGCTCGACATCTGGTCGGCGCTGGCCGCCCCACTCCCCGCCGGCGTCATCTCATGGCGCCAGGATGGACGGACCATCGCCCGCGACGGGCGGTTTATCGCGCGATTCGTCGCGTACATCGAGGCGAACACGGTGCGCGAGCGGCTCGACAGCGTGGTGCCTGGTGAATGGGACCTCACGCTCGAGCTGCTGCCACCGGTGACCGGGCTGGACGAAGACGCCAATCAGGGCGCCTGCTCCTTCAAGGCGCGCCTGCAGATCCTCGGCGTCATTCGCGAGGACGTGGGCACCGGCAAGGATTACAAGCAGGCGGCCACGGATGCGTTCAAGCGCGCCGCGGTGCGCTTCGGCATCGCGCACGAGCTGTACGCGTACGAGCAGAACTGGGTGCAGATGGATGGCGACGGCAAGTTTGCACGGCCGACCGAGGACCCCGCCGCCGCCTACGCTCGGCGATACGGTCGGCCACGGCCGGCCATCGTCGGCACCACGCCGCACTCGGTGACGCGTGCCGATCAGGCCGCGGAATCGGGCGCGACGGATTCCGAGTCGTCGCTCGACACGCTGCGCACGACGGACGAACCGAGCTGCCCGAAGTGCGGCGGGCGTGTGTGGGACAACCGACTCACGAAGCGAAACCCCAAGGCACCGGACTTCAAGTGCCGCGACCGCTCGTGTGACGGGGTGATCTGGCCGGCCAAGACCGACAAGGCCGAGCCGGCGAAGATCGACGTCGGTGAGCGCGTCGTCGAAGAGATCTCGGAGATCCCCTTCTGATCGATCTGGAGCAGCGGGCGCGCACGTCGTACACTGGGGCGTGCGCCGCCCATCTCCCGTTCGCGCCGGCCGCGTGGCGCTGGCGTTCGCCGTCTCGGCATTCAGCCCAGCCGTCCTGCATGCACAGCGTGCCGCGGTGATGGGTATCGTGGTCGACACCACCTCCACCTCGCCAGGCAGGCCACTCGTCGGCGCCGACGTGCGGCTCACGCGCACCGACTCCTCGGGCGTCGTCCTCGACACCTCCATTCGCCGCCCGTCGCTGCGCGTCGACTCCGTCGGCACCTTTGCGTTCCGCGACCTCGATGCCGGCGTGTATCGCGTC
>DASSIC010000656.1:0-2597 GCA_035692325.1 Gemmatimonadaceae bacterium
GAAGGATAGGGATGATAGGAGGATAGGAGTGCGAAGGACGTTTCTATCGTCCTATCATCCTATCGTCCTATCATCCTGCAGGTTGTTGGTCGGGGCCCAGACCCCTCTACGAGTCTGCCGCGCGTTGGGGGCGAGGCAGAGCGTTTCCGGCCGTTGCATGCCGGAATGACCAGTCACACAGAGCTTCACATGGCATCCACGATTGATCTCCGCGGGCTCGTCCGTCCGCAGCTGGTCGAAGCGACCAAGCGCGAGGACAACCCCAACGTCGCCGAGTTCCGGCTCCAGCCCCTGGAGCGCGGCTTCGGCCATACGCTCGGCAATGCGATGCGTCGCATGCTGCTCTCGTCGCTCCGCGGCGCGGCGGTGTGGGGCGTGCGCATCGACGGCGTCGTGCACGAGCACCAGACGATCCCCGGCGTGGTCGAGGATGTCCACCAGATCATCGGCAACCTCAAGACGCTGACGCTGACGCTGGCCGAAGACGTCGAGAACGCCGTGCTGCACATCCAGAAGAGCGGCGTGGGCGCGGTGACGGCCGGCGACGTCTCGTCGGTGAGCGGTGTCCGGATCGTCGATCCGTCGCACCACATCCTGACGCTCCAGGACGATCGCGACCTCAACATCGAGCTGTACGTCAACAAGGGCCGCGGCTACATCGAGTCCGATCAGCACCCGCTCGATCGCGGGCTGCCCGTGGACCTCGTCCGCATCGATTCGATCTACAACCCGGTGCGCCGCGCGAACTTCTCGGTCGCCGAGACCCGCGTGGGCCAGCGCACCGACTACGACCGCCTCACGCTCACGGTCGAGACGAACGGCACGATCACCCCCGAGGAGGCCGTGAGCTACGCCGCGGCGCTCGCGCAGACGCACTTCCAGTACTTCGTGGAGTTCGGCTCGCACTCGTCGGCGCCGGTGGCCGGTGGCCTGTCCGATGGAAGCGGCACCGACGGCGCCCGCATGCAGGGGCTCCTCAAGACGCCGATCGACGATCTCGAGCTGTCGGTCCGGTCGGTGAACTCGCTCAAGAACTCCAACATCCGCAGCCTGGGCGACCTGGTGCGGCAGACGGAGAGCCAGATCCTGCAGGTGAAGAACTTCGGCAAGAAGTCGCTCCAGGAGATCGCCGATCTCCTCGAGCGTGAGGGATTGAATTTCGGGATGCGGTTCGAGGAGAACGGCGACGGCGTTCGGGTGCTCGATTGGGGCACGCCGCCGAGCCAGGCTGCCGCGGCGGCACCTGACGACGAAGAGGAGTAACACCCATGCGTCACCGGAAGGCAGGACGGCAGCTGCGCCGCACGAGCGAACAGAAGCTCGCGCTGATGCGCAACCTCGCGACCTCGCTCATCGAGAGCGAGTCGATCGAGACGACCGAGGCGAAGGCCAAGGAGCTGCGCCCGTTCATCGAGAAGCTCGTCACCAAGGCGCGCACCGGCACGCTGCACGCGCGCCGGCTGGCGATCCGTCACATCCAGAAGCGGGAAGCGGCCGACAAGCTGTTCCAGCAGATCGGTCCGCGCTTCGCGACGCGCAACGGCGGTTACACGCGCATCCTGAAGACCGGTCACCGCAAGGGTGACGGTGCGGACATGGCCATCATTCAGTTCGTCGGGGAGTAACCAGCCATGGCCATCCAGCGCAACCGCTGCTACCACTGCGACAAGGGCGTCGCGTTCGGCAACAACGTCTCGCACGCGAACAACAAGACGCGCCGGACGTGGAAGCCGAACCTGCAGGTCGTCCGCACGCTCGTCGACGGCAAGATCACGAAGGTGAAGGTCTGCACCCGCTGCCTCAACGCCGGCAAGGTGCCGCGCGCGCCGCGCGGTGTGCAGGTGGCGTGACGGCGCGGCCCAGTCGTTCCGTCACCGGAAGGGGAGCTCTCTGGGGCTCCCCTTTTCATATCCCACCTCATCGCGCTCCCACATGCCCACCGCGCTGATCACCGGCATCACGGGGCAGGACGGCTCCTACCTCGCCGAGCACCTGCTGGCGAAGGGCTATCGCGTCGTCGGCGTCGTCCGGCGCAGCTCGACGACGCCCTACGAGCGGATCGCGCATCTCGTCGACAAGCTGGAGCTCTGTAGCGCCGACCTGCTCGACCAGACGTCTCTGACCGACGTCGTGCACGACACGAAGCCGGACGAGATCTACAATCTCGCCGCGCAAAGCTTCGTGCAGACGTCCTGGGCCCAGCCCGTCCTCACCGGCGAGTTCACCGCGCTCGGCGTCACGCGCATGCTCGAGGCGATGAAGAAGGCGGCCCCCAAGGCCCGCTTCTACCAGGCCAGCTCCAGCGAGCAGTTCGGCAAGGTGGTCGAGACGCCGCAGCGCGAGTCCACCCCGTTCTATCCGCGGAGCCCGTACGGCGTGGCCAAGGTCTACGGGCACTGGATCACGCTGAACTATCGCGAGAGCTTCGGCCTCTACGCCGTCTCGGGGATCCTGTTCAACCACGAGAGTCCGCGGCGCGGACTGGAGTTCGTGACGCGCAAGGTCACCGATGGCGCCGCGCGCTGCAAGCTCGGGACCTCCCGCGAGCTCCGCCTCGGCAACATCGAGGCGCGGCGCGACTGGGGGTACGCCGGCGA
>DASSIC010000657.1:0-2009 GCA_035692325.1 Gemmatimonadaceae bacterium
GGGGGCGCGCTGCCGCCATGCGAGGGGAGCAGCGCTATCCCACCGCTTGCATGAAGGGACGAATGAGCGAATCGTCCGCCGTTCGCAGCCAGCGCGCGACGCCCCGCCCCAACAGCGCGCCAATGACATTGCCGGTGCCGCAATAGCCGCCGATCGCCCACACGCCGCCCCGCACTTCGGTCGCAATGGGCAGATAGTCCGCTGTGTAGCCCACGCTCGCCGCCCACCGATGACTGATCGGCGCGTGCACGCCGAGCCGCTCGCGCAGCCGCCGCTCGAGCGCGGCCTGCACCACCGGCGTCGGGGTCGCGTTCGTCGTCCACTCGCTCTCGCCGGCGAGGTCGCGCGCACCGCCGAGCGCGATCGCGCCGTCCGGCCGCTGCTGCCAGTAGTCGTAGCCCCAGCGCGCATACACCGGCCTGGTGAGGCGAATCTCCGTCGTCGGCTCGGTGGCGAGCATCTGGAGACGCGCCGTGCGCACGCGCGACGCGAGCTCGGGGAGCAGCCGCTCGAGACACCCATCCACGGCGACGACGATCTGCCGCGCGCGCACCAGCCCGCGCTCGGTGCGCACCCCCGACGCATCGATGCCGGTGACCGGCGACCGCTCGAACAGCCGCGCGCCGTCGGCCACGACGCGAGTGGCGAGGGCGCGGCAGCGCGCGAGGGGCTGAAAGGTGCCGTCGCCGGGCACGAGCAGCCCGACTCCTTCGGGGCCCTCGTAGCGGTCGACGGGGAGGGCGTCGGCCCGCATGGCGGCGAGCTGCAGCGCGCAATCGGCCAGCTCGTCGTCGGACTCCGCGATGCGCAACGAGCCGCTCCGCGACACGAGCGCCGGCGTCTCCATCTCGACGCGGTCGAGCTCGTCCAGCGTGAGTCGATAGAGCGCGAGCGCCCGCTCGCGTCCGTAGCGCGCCACCGCCTCGTGATGGAAGAGCGCGAGCCCCGCCAGGAGGAAGCCGCCGTTGCGACCGGCGGCGCCGCCCCCCACGCGGCCGGCGTCGACACCCACGACGCGCGCGCCGAGGCGCACGAGCTCACCGGCGCAGACCAGTCCCGAAGCGCCGAGACCGACGACACAAACGTCGGCATCGGCGTCGCCCTCGAGACGTGGCAGATCCGGCGCGGGCCCGACATCCCAGACGGGCGTACCGCGCGCGTCGGGGGCGTGGGACAAGTCCGCTATTCGAAGTCGAGCGCGAGGTCGAGCGCGGGCGCCGAGTGCGTGAGCGCGCCCACCGAGATCCAGTCCACGCCGGTCTCGGCGATCCGGCGCACCGTGTCGAGGTTCACCCCGCCCGACGCCTCGGTGATCGCCTTGCCGCCCACGAGGCGCACGCACTCGCCCATCTGCGAGGGCGACATGTTGTCGAACATGATGATGTCGGCATTCGCATCGAGCGCCGCCTTCACCTGGTCGATCGTCTCGCACTCCACCTCCACCTTGGTGCCGGCCGGGGCGAGATCCCGCGCGCGCTTGACCGCCACACTCACGTCGCCATCCACGGCGGCGAGGTGGTTGTCCTTGATCAGTACCGCGCTCGAGAGGTTGAGCCGGTGGTTGGTGCCGCCGCCACAGCGCACGGCGTACTTCTCCAGCAGGCGCCAACCCGGCGTCGTCTTGCGCGTGTCGACGATCTTCGCCTTGGTGCCGCGCACTTCGTCCACGTACTTCGCGGTGAGCGAGGCGACCCCCGACAGCCGCTGCATGAAGTTGAGCGCGACGCGCTCGGCGGCGAGCAGCGCGCGGGCGTGCCCGGGGAGATAGAGGATCGAGTCGCCGCGCTCGACGCGCGCGCCGTCCTCCTGATCCACGCGAATCGTGACCTTGTTGTCGAGCTGGCAGAAGGCTTCGACGGCGAGGGGGACGCCGGAGACGACGCCGGCACGGCGCGCGACGAGCCGCCCGCGCGCGCGGCGGTCGGAGACGACCGTGGCCAGCGTCGTCACGTCGTTGAACGCGCCGTCCTCGTCGAGCGCGTTCTTCACCAGCACGTGCAGCTCTTCCT
>DASSIC010000658.1:0-3972 GCA_035692325.1 Gemmatimonadaceae bacterium
CGCACCTGCGCATCCTCTATGGATTGCTGAAGGAGAAGAAGGACGGCGAGCGCATCGTGCTGAAGGAGGGCGACGTGCGGCTGACGTCGATGCTGCGGATGGAATCCGGCATGCGGCGTCCGGAGGTGCGCATCGCGCCGAGTGATGTCTCCAACATCCTCATGAGCGGGGGGACGACGGGGACGCCGAAGGGGGTCGTCGGGAATCATGCGTCGCTCGTGATGGCTGGACTGCAGCTGCGCGCGTGGCTCGCGCCGGCGATGAGCGCGACCGACGTCATCCTGCTGCCGCTGCCGCTCTTCCACGCCTATGGCTACACCGGGGTGCAGTCGGTGGCGATGGTGAATCGCAATCCCGTCGCGCTGATCCCCAATCCGCGCGACATGCCGGACGTGCTGAAGACGATCAACAGGGTGCGGCCGTCGTTCATCTGCGCGGTGCCGACGCTGCTGAACGGGATCATGAACCACCCGCTCACCCGTGCGGGAAAGATCGACTTCCACTCGATCAAGCTCTGCTTCTGCGGCGCCGCCGCGCTGATGGCGGAGACGACGCGACGCTGGCAGGAGCTGACGGGGGGCGTGATCCTCGAGGGCTACTCGCTCACCGAGGCGCAGATGGCGGTCGTCGCGAATCCCGCCGTCGGCACGAAGAAGCTCGGCTCCGTCGGCATCCCGCTCCCCGACGTCGAGATCCGCATCGTTGACGCCGAGGAGGGGCGCGCGCCGATGGCGACGGGTGAGGTGGGAGAGATCGTGATCGTCGCGCCGCAGTTGATGATCGGCTACCGCCATCGCGAGCACGAGACGCGCGACATGCTGCGCACGACCGCGAATGGGGAGCGGCTGCTCTACACGGGCGACCTCGGCTACGTCGACGAGGACGGCTATCTCTTTCTCGTCGATCGCAAGAAGGACCTCATCAAGACGAGCGGTTTCCAGGTGTGGCCGCGCGAGATCGAGGAGGTGCTGGCGTCGAACCCGGCGGTGATGGAGGTGGGGGTGGCGGGGCTGCCGGACAGGATGAAGGGAGAGACGGTGAAGGCGTGGGTGATGCTGCGGCCGGGCATGACGGCGACGCAGGAATCGCTGCGCGCGTTCTGCAAGGAGTCGCTCGCGCCGTACAAGGTCCCGACGGAGATCGAGATCGTGTCGACGCTGCCGATGTCCCAGGCGGGCAAGGTGCTGCGTCGCGTGTTACGCGACGAGTCGGCGCAGCGGCAGGCGACTCAGGTCTGACTCATCGCGTGCGCGCGGTCGCGGGGCGCTGACTCGCCGGCGCTATGGCCGAGCGAAGGTGAGCGTCGCCCACTTCGACTCGTGGGTGACGCTGTCTCCTTCCGAGCGCGGGACCTGGCGCATGTGGATGAACTTCACGTACCAGGTACCGCGCGTGCTCATCCGGAAGCGCGCGACGCCCGCCGAGTCGGTCCTGACTTCGCGCTGGATGATGCGGGCACCGGACGACGTCCGGCCGCCGGCCTGCACGACCTGACCGATTAGCGGGCGTCCATCCGCCATCGCCCGCACGCGAAGCGTTCCTCCACTGCGGAGGACATACGGATCGTCGAGCGGCACGAGCTCGGCCGGATAACCGAGGACGATGCGATACGCCGTGTCGGCGCGCGCGGACTTCGCGGCGCCACTGGCGTACACACGCACGAGCGCCTTCACGTGCTTGGCGTAGCGCTCGTGCGCGGAGTCGCCGAGCTGCCGAGCCGTCTTCCGGGCGGCGAGGATGTCGGGAAGCCCCTCTTCGCGCAGATATCCGTTGAACTCCGTGCCCCCCAGCTTGATGGTTTTCGGATCGAGGGAGGCGCCGAGCACGTGCGTCCCCGGCTCGCGCAGCGTGACGCGCCACCGACTCTCCTTCGCGCTGTCCGCCCAGGTGGCCCGTTCGGGGTGCGTGATGCCCGCTGGTCCGGCAACGGTGAGGTCGCGCAGGCGATTGCTCGCCACCGGCGCCTCGCTCGAAGTGAAGGTCCCGTTGAGCACCCGCACCTGAACCTCGGCACCGGGCCGTACGACGAAGTCGCGCGGCTTGAGGAAGAGATCGTGCGCCTCCCCGACGACGACGGCCAGCGCGATCGTGGTTGCGGTTGTCACTGCGACGACGATCGGCGTGCGACCTCTCATGACGTTCTCCGGTGCGATGATCGGTGAATGTGCGGATTCTCCGGAAGTTGGGGGCTCCGACACCGGTTGCGCCACTGCTCGCATCGCGGCGAGCGTGCGATGCGTCAGTCGCCGCGGGCCAGGAGCGACGCCGCGACGGCGGCCTGGCCGTAGCTGATGGCCCCGTCGTTGGGTGAGAGCTGACGGGGCACGAGCACGCGGAGGCCGCGCGCCTCGAGCCGGCGTCGCACGGCCGAGAGGAGTCGCGCATTCTGGAACGAGCCGCCGCCGAGTGCGACGACGTCGATGCCGGCGCCCTCCGCCACCGTGAGCGCGACGTTCGCGGCCGCGGACGCGACGCTCTCGTGAAAGCGCGCCGCCAGCAGCGACGCACTGATTCCGCGCTGGCGCTGTTCTCCCAGCGCGGCGAGCAGTGGCACCGGGTCGAGCACGAGCTGCCCATCGCTCTCCATCACGGGGAACGGGAGCGGCTCCGCCGCCACGGATCCGGCGAGCGACTCGAGCTCCATCGCCGCCTGCCCTTCATATGAAGTATGCAGCCGCAGGCCGAGCACGGCGGACGCGGCGTCGAACAGCCTTCCCATCGACGACGCGCGCGGCGTGTTGAGCCGACGGGCGATCTGCTGCTCCGCCGCTCGGCGATGCGATGGCGCGATGCCCGCGAAGGCCAGCGCGAAGGCATCGGCCACACCGGGGTCGAGCGACAGATAGCCGAGTGCGACGCGCCAGGGCTCGCGCGCGGCGTGTTCAACCGACGGGCGATCTGCTGCTCCGCCGCTCGGCGATGCGACGGCGCGATACCGGCGAAGGCCAACGCGAAGGCATCGGCGGCACCGGGGTCGAGCGACAGATAGCCGAGCGCGACGCGCCAGGGCTCGCGTGCCGCGAGGTCGCCGCCGGGAAGGGGGACATACCGCAGGTGCGCCATGCGGCGATAGCCGCCGAGGTCGGCGAGCATCGTCTCCGCGCCCCACACCGCGCCGTCGTCGCCGAGCCCGGTGCCGTCGAAGGCGAGCCCGACGACGGTGCTGGTGACGCCATGTTCCGCCGCCACGGCCGCGATGTGCGCGTGATGATGCTGCACCGCGATGATCCGCGACAGTCCGAGCTCCTCGGCGATGCGCGTGGAGAGATAGCCGGGGTGGAGGTCGCGCACGGCCACGTCGGGGCGAATGCGGAACAGCTCCTCGTATCTCGCGAGTGTCGCGCGGAAGTGCGCCAGGCTCTCCAGATGATCGAGATCGCCGATGTGCGGGCTCACGTACGCGGCGCTGCCGCGCACGAGGGTGAAGGTGTTCTTGAGATGCGGACCCACCGCGACGATGGAACGCGGCGACGACACCGGCAGGTTGATCGCGAGCGGCGCGTAGCCACGGGCGCGGCGCAGCAGCAGCGGCTCGTCGTCCACGAGGCGGGCGACCGAGTCGTCCACCCGCGAGAGGATCTCGCGGTCGTGGAGCAGGAAGGAGTCGGCGATGTCGCGCAGGCGGGTGAGCGCCTCCTCGCAGCCGATGGCGATCGGCTCGTCGCTCGCGTTGCCGCTCGTCATCACGAGCGGCCGCCCTGCCGCCTCGAGCAGCAGGTGGTGCAGCGGTGCATAGGCGAGCATCACGCCGACCTGGTTCAGGCATGGCGCCACCGACGGCGCCAGCGGTGATCTGGCAGCGCGCGCGAGGAGGACGACGGGACGCTCCGCCCCGCCGAGCAGCCGCGCTTCCGCATTGGAGACATTGGCGAGCGTGCGGGCCTCGTCGAGCGTGCGCACCATGACGGCGAACGGCTTCGCGTCGCGCCGCTTGCGCTCACGCAGGCGACGCACGGCCGCCTCGTCGGTGGC
>DASSIC010000659.1:0-3076 GCA_035692325.1 Gemmatimonadaceae bacterium
CGGCAAGGACGAGGGAGAGCACGGCGAGACAAGCTGTCCTGTGTGCGAGCGGCATGCGTCCTCCAGACTGGAGAGATGGCCGGGCCGACGGAGCGAGGCCCGGCCGAGAGGCCGAGGCGCTCCGTCGCGTCTCGCAGGCGCTACGCTAGGGCTTCGTCCAAACGACGTCAACTCGGGTCAGCGCCCCTCCTCCTCCAACAGTTCGAGACGAGAGCGCGCATAGGCGCGGTCGCGCTCCACGCGCATGAGCGCGGCGCGTGCGTCCGCGGGCAGTGGAGGAAGAGCGGGATCGTACTTCACGCGATCCACGGCGCGCTCCCCGGGTGTGGCGACCTTCGCGCCCGGGTTCAGCAGGTTCGCGGGATCGAACGCCCGCTTCACCGTGGCGAACCGAGCGATCGTCTCGACGGGCCACACGCGCGGCAGCAGCGGCGCGCGGAGCCGACCGTCGCCGTGCTCGCCCGCCAGCGTGCCGCCCAGCCGCGCGGACAGCGCGGTGACTTCCTCGAGCAGTGCGTCCACTCGCGTGCGCCACTGCGCGTCGCGCAGGTCCACCAATGGATTGACGTGGACGTGCGCGTCTCCGGCGTGGCCGAAGATCACGCCGCGGATTCCCTGGCGATCGAGCGCCGCGCGCACGCCACGGACATAATCCGCGAGTCGCGCCGGCGGGACACAGCCATCCTCGATGAACTGCATGGACTTGAGCGACGGGTCGAGGCGGCCGAGGATCGGGCTGGCGGCGTGACGCAGCTTCCACATCGCCGTCTCCGTTTCGGCGTCGAGCGCCAGGATCACGTTGCTCGCGCCCGCGCGGAGAAAGCGCGCCTCGAGGTCACGGGCGCGATCGGCCACGTCCGTGGCGCTCGCGCCATCCACCTCGGCGAGCAGCACTGCCTCCACGGTCTCGGGCACCGGCACCGGCGCGCCCCCCTTGCGCGCGACGTCGAGGAAGGTGCGATCGAGCAGCTCGCAGGCGACGGCGCCGGACTCGCGCGCTCCCGCCGCGCCGGAGACGGCGGCGTCGAGCGAGGAGAATGCGCCGAGCACGCTGGCCGTCTCGGGCATCGCCGGAGCGAGCCGCAGCTCGAGACCGACGATCAGCGCGAGCGTCCCCTCGCTGCCGACGAGCAGGTCCACGAGATCGCCGGAGTCGGCGTACGGCGCGAGCCCGTAGCCCGACGACTCCTTCCGCACGCCCGCATGTCGCGACGGCGCAGATCGTTCTGCCTCGACGAGTGCCGGCGCCTCCGCGAGGAAGCGCTGCACCGGCGGAACGCTCGGCGGCGGCGCACCGCGTCGCACGGCGGCGCGCGACCCGTCGGCGAACACGCAGTCGAGCGCGTCGACCCACGCGCGCATGGCGCCGTACCGCAGGGTGTGCGCCCCCGCCGAGTTGGTGGACGCCATCCCGCCGACGGTGCAGTACGCGCCACTCGAGGGATCCACCGGAAACTGCAGCCCTGCTGCACGCGCGGCCGCGTCCACGGTGTCGCGCAGCACGCCCGGTCCGCAGCGCACTGTCCGCGCGGGCACGTCCACCGGATCGAGCGAGGCGAGCCGGCTCAGGTCGACGATCACTCCGTCGCCGATGGCGCCGCCGGCCATGCTGCTGCCCGAGCCGCGCGGCACCAGCGGCATGCCCGTGCGCGCTGCCCACCGCACGAGTGCGACGACGTCGTCCGCGTCCACCGGCACGGCGACGGCGCGCGGAACGATCTGGGCGATTCCCGCCGCCTCGCTGTAGACTGCGCGCGCCGAAGCGTCGACGCGAAACACGCCGCGGAAGCCGTCGGAGGGTAGGGGGGCAGGCGGGGGCGGGTTATCTTCCATGGGTGCCAAGTAGTCTAACGCGCGTGGGCGGAGCGCCAATGGAGTCGGAATCGGAGCGGGACGCCCAGCGGCTGGCCGAGGCGGTGCGCTTCGGGCGTTCCATTCTGCCAGCGGTGTCGCGGACGTTCGCGCTGAGCATTCGCGTGCTGCCTGGCGAGCTCGGTCGCGCGGTGCTGACGGCATATCTGCTCTGCCGCATCGCCGACACGCTGGAGGACGAGCCCGTGCAGCCGGCGGCCGTCAAGGCGGCGCTGCTCGACGAGCTGCTACGCTGCTTCGACGACTTCAGCGCCGCGGACGCCTTTCCCGCGCGCGTGTCGGCCATCGCCGGGGATCCCGCGCACGTGCGACTCACGCGGCGCGCCGATCTCGTGTTCGTGCTCTACCGCTCGCTCTCTCCCGCCACGCGCGCGCACGTCCGCCGCTGGGTGAGCGAGATGATCGTCGGGATGCGCAAGTTCGTGCTGCTGTATCCACACGGGATCCGCATCCAGAGCCTCGAGGAGTATCGCGAGTACTGCTACTACGTGGCGGGCACGGTGGGCTACCTGCTGACGGATCTCTGGCACGAGCATGCGCCGAGCATCGGCGAGCAGCGCTACGAGGTGCTGCGCGAACGGTGTCGGGCGTTCGCCGAGGCGCTGCAGACGGTGAACATCCTCAAGGACGTCGCGACCGACGCGGAGCAGGAGAACTCGATCTACATCCCGGAGCAGCTGCTGCGCGAGCACGGGAGCAGTCACGCCGAGATCCTGCACTCCGACCGGCTGCGCGGCACACGCGCGGCGCTGGCCACGATGGTGACGCTCGCGCAGACGGACCTCGAGGGAGCGCGGACCTATCTGTTGCTGATTCCGCGACGGGCCGTGCCGATCCGGCTCTTCTGCGTGCTCCCCCTGCTGTTCGCGTACGCGACGCTCAGAGACCTGACGCTGGTGCCGCAGGCGATGGCCCAGCGCCAGGTGGTGAAGATCTCGCGGCGCGAGGTGAAGTCGCTCACGCTGATCGGCTTCCTGGTCATCCTCAGCAACCGCGGGCTGTCGTGGCTGGCTGACCGAGCGATGCGGCGGCCGTTCGTGGTGGCGGGGGTACGGTAGCGGAGAACTGCCACGGCAGTACGGACGTACCTCGTACATTGTACGCGGACCTGAATACTGCCTTCTCTAATGCGGGCCGCCTCTGGACGGATCCCTGCGACGACGCTGCCTGAGGAGCGTTGCACGGCGAGCGCGGTGACAGCGTA
>DASSIC010000660.1:0-3863 GCA_035692325.1 Gemmatimonadaceae bacterium
CCCGGCGCCGGACTTCTCCACCTGCACCTTCACCATCGGCAGCTGGTCGTACCAGCCGGTCGTGCCGACGACCACCGGGCAGCCGGCTCGCGCGCACGCGAGGATGTTGGCCGTCGCCGCCCCGGGCACGGTGAACTCGATCGCCACCGCTGCCGGACCGAGCGACTCGCGCGTCACCGGCTGCGCGTGATCGATCTGCGCGACCACGTCGAAGCCGCGCTCGGGGGCGAGTACTGCCAGCGCGCGCCCCATGCGCCCCATGCCGATGAGCGCGAGCGGGATGGCGCTCATGACGGTGCTCCGGCGGGAAAGAACGCATCGTGCAGTCGGCGCATGGCCGGCGACACCTGCTCCCCGTCCACGACGACGGTCAGGTTGATCCCGCTCGAGCTGAGCGAGAGCATGTGCACGCGGATGTCGCCGATGGCGCCGAGTGCCGTGGCCATCGCTGCGCCGCCGTCGCTCAGCCCATTGCCCACGATCGACACGATGCCGCGATTGCGCTCCATCGTCACGTCGCCGAGCGCGCGGAGGTCGACGACGAGCGCCTCGAGGCTCGACGTGTCGTCGATCGTCACCGAGACGCTGACCTCCGAGGTCGCCACCACGTCCACCGACGTCTTGTGGCGGCCGAAGACATCGAACAGCGTGCGCATGAATCCCTCGGTGAGCAGCATCCGCGGGCTGCGCACCTTGAGCAGCGTGACGCCGCTCTTGCCGGCGATGGCGGTGACGCTGCGCCGTGGGGCATCGAAGGTGATGAGGGTGCCGGTGCCACTCGGCTTGGCCGAGTTGAGCACCCACACCGGAATGCCCCGCATCACGGCCGGGGCGATGGTGTTGGGGTGCAGCACCTTGGCCCCGAACGACGCCAGCTCCGACGCCTCCTCGAACCCGATGCGCTCGATCAGGCGCGCCCCCGGCACGACGCGCGGATCGGCGGTGAGCATCCCGTCCACGTCGGTCCAGATCTCGATCGCCTCGGCCTGGAGCGCGGCACCGATGAGCGACGCGCTGTAGTCGGAGCCGCCGCGGCCGAGGGTGGTGGTGATCCCGCTCCCCTGCGACGATCCGATGAAGCCGCCCATGACCGGAATCTTCCCCGCGCGCACGAGGGGCATCACGATCCGCTGCGCCGCCTCTCCGATCGCCTCGGTCTGTGGTTCGGCCCGCGTGAAGTTGGCATCGGTGATCATCACCTCGCGCGCATCCACGTGCTCGGCGGGGAGCCCGTGCGCGCGAAACGCCGCGACGACCAGCACCGACGACAGCTGCTCGCCGAGCGACGCGATGGCATCGAGCGACCGCGGCGTCAGGTCGCCGAGGGTGCGAAGCGCTTCAGCGAGCGCGGCCAGCTCGTCGAACATCGCCGACAGCTCGGTGGAGACTTCGTCGGCGGCCTCGCCGGCGAGCAGGCGCTGCGTCTGGGTGAGGTGCCGGTCGCGCAGCCCTTCCACCGCTCGCAGCGCGCCGATGAGCTGGCCCTTGGCCGCCTGTTCGGCGATCTGCAGCAGCTGGTTCGTCGCGCCGCCCAGCGCGCTCACGACGACCACCGGCTGCCGCTCGCGCCGTCCGGCGATGATCGTCGCCGTTCGCGCGATCGCCTCGGCGTCGCCGACCGACGTACCGCCGAACTTGCAGACGATCACGTCGTGCCTGCCTGACCCGTCGCGACGAGCAGCTCCGCGTTCAGCACCGACGCCCCGGCGGCGCCGCGAATGGTGTTGTGTCCCATGGCCACCAGCTTCACGTCGAACAACGGATCTTCGCGCACCCGGCCGACGGTGACCGTCATGCCCCGTCCCGCGCCGACGTCGCGCCGCGGCTGCGGGCGGTCGGCGAGATCGGTCACGACGAGCGCCCGCGCCGGCGAGCTGGGAAGATCACGTGCACTCGCGTCGCCACGCCATTCGCGCAGCGCCTCGAGCGCCGCATCGGCGCCGACGTGCGTGCCGAAGTCGACGGAGAGGCACACCGTGTGGCCATTCTCCACCGGGACGCGGTTCGCGTGCGCGCTGATGCGAATGTCGGCCGCCTCGATGCGCGTGTCCGTGCGCCGGCCGAGCATCTTGCAGATCTCCGTCTCGATCTTGTGCTCTTCGCCGCTGATGTACGGGATGACGTTGCCGAGGATGTCGAGCGATGGAACGCCGGGATAGCCGGCGCCGGAGACCGCCTGCATCGTCGCGACGAACAGTCGGCTGATGCCGAATGCTTCGTGGAGCGGCGCCAGCGCCATCACCGCCATGATCGACGCGCAGTTGGCGTTGGTCACGATGCCGCCGCTCCAGCCCCGCTTCGCGCGCTGCACCTCGAGCAGGGCCAGGTGATCCGCGTTCACCTCCGGGATCACGAGCGGGACGTCGTCGTCCATGCGGAAGTTCTTCGCATTGCTGAGCACCAGACGGCCGGCGCGCGCGAACGCGAGCTCCACCTCGCCGGCCACGGACGCATCGAGCGCCGAGAAGACCAGCGGCGAGCGTATCTGGCGCGGGTCGCACGGGAGTACCGTCATCCCCCGCACCTGCTCGGGCATCGCGTCGCCGATCCAGCGCGCGGCGTCCACGTAGCTCTTCCCCGCCGAGCGCTCCGACGCGGCCAGCTCGGCCAGCTGGAACCATGGATGGTCGGCGAGCAGGCGGATGAAGGTCTGGCCGACGGCGCCCGTTGCGCCGAGCACGGCGACGGGGATGCGGCTGGCTGGCGCGCGCGGCGTCATGCGGCGAGCACCGCGCGGGCGATGCGCTCGTACGCGTCCACGGCGCCGCGCAGCTCGTCGACGTCGATGTACTCCTCGGTCGTGTGCGCGACGTGAATGGAGCCGGGCCCGAACAGCAGCGGCGTCCCCCAGCGGCTGAGCAGCGGGATGTCCGACGTGTACGCCACCGGCGCGACCTCGAAGCCGGGGATCGTGTGGAAGTGCTGCGCGGGGATGTACGAGCCCCACTCGAGCTCCGCCTTGCCGTCGGCCCAGCGCTTCACCGCTTCGCGCAGCGGAGCGACGTCGCTGACCAGGCGGAACATCAGCTCCGATTCGCAGAGCGCGGGGATGATGTTCGCCTCGGTCCCGCCGCGGATGGTTCCGATGTTCACCGTCGTCTCGCCCAGAATGGGATCGGTGGGGAGCGGCAGCGACTTGATCGTCGGCAGCAGGGCGAGCATCGGTTCGATGGCCGACACCCCGAGCTCGGCATACGCGGAGTGTGCGGCGCGGCCGCGCGTGCGCACGACGACGCGCTGCGAGCCCTTCGCCCCCGACGCGAGCTTGCTCTCGGTCGGTTCGCCGTTCACCAGAAAGCGGCTCGTCGCGGCCAGGTGGTTCGCCGCGCGCGCGCCGTCGGAGCCCTTCTCCTCCCCGACCACCAGCAGCAGATCGATCCGCTTCTCACCAGCGGCGCTCAGCCGCTCGGCCGCGCACATCATCGCGGCGGCGATCCCCTTCGCGTCGCACGCGCCACGACCGTACAGGCGGCTGCCTTCGAGGCGAGGCGGCAGGTACGGCGGCACGGTGTCGAGATGCGTGGAGAAGGTCACGCCGCCGCCAGAGCGCGACGCCCACACATTGGCGCGGCCCTTGGAGACCTCCTGCGTGGTGACGTTCCACCCGCGCGACACCAGCCAGCGCGAGACGAAATCCACAGCCGGCCCCTCGGAGCCGGTGGACGATTGCAGGGCGAGCAGCTCCGCAGCGAGCGCGACGACGTCGGTCATGCGCGGAAAGTAGCCGGTGCGAGGGGAAGACGGAAAGACGGGATGACGGAAAGACGGGAAGAAATAGGAACGGAAACGATGACGGCACACCGACTCGAGTCTGGTGCGCCGTTCCCGTCATCCCGTCATCCGTCATCCCAATTCAGATCTCT
>DASSIC010000661.1:0-4727 GCA_035692325.1 Gemmatimonadaceae bacterium
CTGCTCGAGCGACCGGGCCTGCGTGCCCTCGCGCGGGCCACTTCCCAACGCATTCGTCGCCGCGCGCAGCTTGCCGGCGACGTCGCCGAGGTTCTCGGCGATCTGTCCTTCGAGCCCGTTCGCATAGTCGGCCGAGCTGCCGCGCATCACGTTCCTGGAGAAGGCGATCTTGTCGCGCACGCGCTGCTCACGCACCGCGTCGGCCGCTTCGCCGACCTTCGCGGCCGCTGCCGGCTGCTCACGTCGTCCCTCGCGCGCGACACGGTCGGCGTTCGCCTCGAGCGACTCGACGTCCTTCTGCAGGGCCTCCTTCCGGGCGTCGAGCTGACGCAGCCGCTCGCCGCGCTGGGCCGGTGAGGCATCGTTCATCGCCTTGACGCCGTCCGCGATCGCGCGCTGGCGCTGCTCCAGCGCCTGCGCCTGCTGCGCGAGCTGCCGCACGCTCTCGCTCACACGTGACGAGCGCGCACCTTCGAGACCGTTGGCGGCGCGGCCGAGCTGCTCCAGCGCGGCGTTCCCCTGCGCGGGAGAGCCGCTCGCCGCCTTGCGCATGGCGTCGGCCGCCTGCTGGAGCTGCTGCGCGGCCCGCGCCAGCTCGGGCGAACGCTGCTCACGCGACAGGCGCTCGAGCTTCCGCGCTTCCTCCTCGGCCTGTCGGGCGAGCTCGCGCTGCGACGCTCCGCCGCCGCCACCCCCCGACTCCGTTCCGAGACGCTCGCGCATCGCGTCGGCGAGACGTTGCATCCGCTCGTTCTCCTGCTGCTGCCGCGCGGCGAGCTCCTTCAAGCGCTGGAGCGCCGAGTCGGCGGCCTGCTGCCCACCCTGCGAGGATTCCTGCTGCACCGCCTCGTACTGGTTCCGCAGCTTGTCCGTCTGAAGCTCGAACAGGTCGGCAAGATCTTCGGCGCGCTGCGCGCCGCCGCCTCCCCCGCCACCGCCCTGCTGCCCACCGAGCTGCACCTGCACGTCGCGGAAGAGCGCTTCGGCGCGCTGCAGCCGCTGCAGCGCCTGCTGTTCGGCCGGCAGCGCCTCGCGCCCCTGCGCCTTCACCAGCCGCTCCTCCGCGGCCTGGAGCGCGGTGATCGCGCTGGTGAGCTCGGCCTGGATGTGAATGAAGGTCGTGTCCGCGCGCGCGGCACCGCGCTCCTGCATCCGCTTCACGAGCGAAGCGACGTCCTCTCGCACACGACCTTCCGCGATGTTCAAGGTAGCGACGTCTTCGCGCCGCTTCCGCGGCGAGGTGGTGGCGCTGTCGCGGAGCCAGTTGAAGGTGCCCGCCACGACCTCGCGCTGCCGAGCGACGAGGCCGTCCGGGGAATCACCCCCGCCGCCACCACCGCCACCCTGCTGCTCCGCCTGCCGGTAGCTCTTGCCGAATGGCCGCACCTCGAGGAAGTAGACGTCGCTGCTGCCCTGATTGCCGGCGGCGTCGCGCGCGACGGCGTGATAGGCGATGAGATCGCCCGGCGCCAGCTTCATCTCCTCGAGAAAGAGCGTGTGCGCCGCGCGCGGCTCGCGCGAGCGGCGACGACCGCTGTCCGCAAGCGCGACGCGCTGCTCGTCACCGCCATTGACGCGGTAGCGGAGCTCCATCGATCCGACGCCGTAGTCGTCCGACGCGCGCACGGCGATGGTGACTTCCTCTACGGTCGTCACCTTGGTGTCGCGCCCCGGCTGCTCGATCGTCACGGTCGGCGCGCGATCGGGCAGCGCGTCCACCGCGTACTGCACCGAGCCGGCGACCGGCGTGCCGTCGCTCGCCACGAGATCCACGCGATAGAATCCGTTCTTGCGCACGACGAACGCGCCACGCGGCACGCTGTCGGCGCCGAGCGGCAGCGGCACGACGGTGCCATCGTCGAACACGAGCTGGGCACCGCGAACCGGCTTCGTGAGCAAGGGACGCACGGTGACGTTCGATCCGACGACCGCGGCCACGTCGCCTCCGTCCTCGACGTGCTCGCCCGGCAGGCCGGTGTAGGCCGGATACCGAATGTCGAGCGCGAGCCGGCGCACCGCGGGCATGTCGGACACCGTGAGCCGGTAGATCGCCGAGCGATGGCCGCCGGACTCGACGAAGTAGTCGGTCCGTCGCGTGAGGTCGAGCAGCCGGGCGGTGAAGCTGCCGTCCACCTTGTCCGGCGACATCGGCAGCCGCACCCACTCGGCCGTCGAGTCGCTGCGGAACGCGAGCTCCGCGCTGTCGGAATCGAAGCCGGCGAGCGTCGCGCCGACGTCTACCGACGCGCCGCGCGGCACCGCCGCGTTGCCGGGCACGACGTGCACCGCGAGCACCGGGATCGCGGCTTCCGCCACCGACCAGGGGGCGAACAGCGCGCGCGCCGCATGGCGGAGTCCGGCCGGCCCAATTGCGAGCAGCACGACGGCCGCCACGAGCACCGCGAGGAGCGCGCGCGTCGCGCGGACCATCCGCGGCCGCTCGAGTGCCGCGTTCTTTTGCAGTGGGGCAAGCATCGCCAGCGTGCGCTCGACCAGCCGCGCGGTGAGCGAGGGCGACGCACGCTCTGCGGCCGGGGCATGAAGCTCGTGCACCGCGGAGAGGAGCGCCTGACGCAGCTCGGGGGCGCGCTCCTCCACGTAGAGCGCGAAGCGCTGATCGCTCGTGCGTCGGAGCAGGGGGATGGCGAGGAACCAGATCGCGGTTCCGACGACGAGAGCGTACCCGATCACGCGAGCCAGCCGCACGCTCTGTACGTTCGTGCCGAAGGTCGTCGTCACGAGGTGCCCGACGACGATGGCCGCAACGACCGCGAGCGCGATCCACACCGCCGCCTCGAGTGCGACGCGCACTCGCCACTGCCGTCGCAGCGTAGCGAGAGAATCGGTGAGCCGATGTGCCGGTGTCATGAGTGCCTCCCTCCCGACCCTGCCAGCGTAAGACGATCCGCGCGGCTGCGCCAGCCGCTGTTCGCGAGGAGCATCTCGGCGAGGATCAGCAGCGCGAACGCCGTGATCAGCCATCGCCACAGCCCCTGCCGCCCTTCCGCTACGTCGGCCGGTTCGGCAACGGCTGCGCTCGCCGGCGGCGCACTGCGCGTGGTGCCCACGAGCAGCTCGGCGGGGGGAATCGGCGTCAGGTCCGATTCGGACGCCGGTGCATTCGCCGCGAGCACGCCAAGTGGCAGGCCGCGCACCGCGCCGTCGTACAGCGAATAGATGCCTGCTTCCCGCAACGGCACGCTCGCGCCGCGCGCGTCACGCGCCGGTCGCACGATGGAACCGCTCGGCGTGGAAACCACGGGCTCGCGCAACGAGCCAGGGAGGAGCCAGCTCTCGCCAGTCGCTCGCGCGAGCGGTACTGCATCCCGTCCCGACGTGTAGATGGCGAGGCGTCGCACGAAGGGGAGATACGCTGGTTGGAGGGGGAAGTCGCCGCCGCGGACGTCGAGCGGGACCGCGACCATGACGACGCGCCCCGCGCCGCTACGACGCTCCACCACGGCGGCAGCACCGTCGTCGAAGCGCGCAATGACGTCGGTGCGTGCCGCGGGATCCAGCCGAGTGTAGCGCAGGAATCGTGGCGCGTGCAGCGCCGCCGCGGCGCCGCGGAAGGGCGCGAGCAGGGGATGATCGAGCCGGACGTCGCCGAGCGATCCGGGCTGGCCGCCGGAGCGGTCGGCACGGCCGTCGACGCTGGCCGGTGCGAGCGACGTCGAGCTCGCCCGCATGGACAGCCGGCGACCGGCGACGATCGCGAGCCCGCCGCCGCGCTCCACCCAGCGAGTGAGCGCAGCCCCCGCCTCACCAGTGGGCAGAGGCGAGTCCCACACCATCACGAGCGACGCGCTGTCCAGCGTCGCGGCATCGAGCCGCGCGGGGCGTGCGCGCTGAAGGCGCACGGTTGGTGCGCCGGACACGGCGAGGGCCCGCTCGAGATATTGGGTCTCGTCGCCGGCCACGTCCTCCGACGCGACGAGCAGCACACGCAGCGCATCGTCGCCCGAGAGGGTGAAGCGCGCCGTGTCGTCGGCGGCGATGGCGTCGGGATCGATCGTGATCTCACCGCGCACCGATCCGGCGGGAAGAGGCACGGGGTCGAAGCTGACCGCCGCCTCGCCGTTGGCCGGCACGTCGACCAGCACCGTGCCGCTCCGTCGACCATTCAGGTGCAGCATCGCGCTCATGCGGCGAGAGGCCGCCGCCCCGCGCGACACGATGCGCGTGCTCACGGCCACGAGCTCGCGGCCGCCGCGCTCGATGCGACGCGCCTCGACGGCACCGAGCGTCGCGTTGGCGCGGTTGCGCGCGGTGACGGCGACGGTACGCACGTCGAAGTTCGCAGGAAGCGCGAGCCCGGCAACGCCCGAGAGGCCGCTGCGCTGAAGGTCGGTGACGGCGACGACCTCGACCGACGCGCCGCCAGCGCCGCTCGCGATCTGACGCGCTGCCCGCAGTGCGGCGGCGTACCGAGTGCCGCGCGGCACCGGGTGCACGTTCGCCACCGCGGCGAGTGCGATCGCGCGATCGTTCGTGAGGGGCTGCACGATCTCGGCTTCGTCGTCGAAGGCGACGACGGCGACGCGATCGCCCGCGGCGAGACCGTTGACGATCCGCCGCGCCGAATCGAGCGCGGCGGGCCAGACGTCGCGGTGGCTCATGCTCAACGAGCGGTCGAGCAGCACGACGACCGTGCGTGCCGACGGCGCGCGATCCCCGATGCCGCGGGCGGCGAGAAAGGGGCGTGCGAAGGCGAGCGCCAGCACGGC
>DASSIC010000662.1:0-5215 GCA_035692325.1 Gemmatimonadaceae bacterium
CGTCGGGGGACCAGGAGGGAAAGCTGTCCTCCCCAGGGGTCGACGTGAGCCGCCGCTGATCGCTGCCGTCGGCGTTCATGACGTAGATCTCGATGTCGCCGTCGCGGTTGCTCTGGAAGGCGATGCGCCGGCCGTCGGGCGACCAGGACGCATTTCTGCTCCCCCGGTCGTTCACGGTGAGTCGCGCCGGCTCGCTGCCGTCGGCTTTCATGACGAAGATCTCCGGGTGACCCTCGCGACGGCTCACGTACGCGATCTTCCTTCCATCCGGTGACCAGGCGGCCGAGTGGGCGCCGGCGGGATCGTCCGTCAGCTTCACCAGTCCACTGCCGTCGATGCCGATGGCGTAGATGTCGACCCGCTTGACCCAGCTGTTGAACGCGATGCGCTTGCCATCGGGCGACCAGGTCGGCTTGGTCGCGCCCAATCCGAGGTCGGCAAAGTGCGTCAGCTGGCGCTGGTCAGTGCCGTCCGCGTTCATCACGAAGATGTCGTAGCCGCCCGCGCGCTGGCTGGTGAAGGCGATTCGCCGGCCGTCGGGCGACAGCGCGGGCGTGATGTCGAGCGCCGGATCGTTCGTCAGGCGCCGCTGATCGCTGCCGTCGGCGTTCATGACGTAGATCTCCTGGTTGCCCAGGTTGCCGAGCGGATCCGGGCCGTCGCGGTCGGTGACGAAGACGATGTGCGACGCGCTCGGCGTCGCGACCGGTGCGGCGGGCGCGAGCAGACGGCGCGCGCGGTCGTTCTCGCCGACTCGACGATAGGCGGCGGCCATCCCCACCATCAGCCGCCTGCGCTGCTCCGGATTGCCCACCGTCGACTCGTTCACGTGCGCGGCGGCGGTGTCGAGGATGTCGCGCGGGGACATGCCGTTCTCGCGCGGCTTCACCGTGCGAAAGATGTTGAGCAGATTCTGTCCGATGCGCTCGGCGCGGTCGCGCTCCAGGGCGATCTGCTCCGCCTGCGCCTGGATGCGCGCGCGCTGCACCGTCATCACCCCGGCGAAGGCGGCGAGGAGGACTGCCGCGAGCGTCGTGATCGACGCGCCGATGCGATGGCGCCGCAGGAACTTCGCGGCGTGGTAGCGGCGGCTATCGGGGCGCGCGAGCACGGGAAGGCCCGTCAGATGTCGACGGACGTCGGCCTCGAGCTCCTGCACCGTCGCGTACCGCCGCGCCGGATCCTTCGCCATCGCCCGGAGCACGATGGCATCGAGATCGCCGCGCAGCCGCTTCGCCTTGGCTGGCGCACAGACCGACGGCCGCGCGGGTTCCTGCTCGATCACCGCGCGCGCCACCTCGTAGCCCTCGAGGCTCGACAGCCGATACGGGCTGGTCCCGGTGAGCAGCGTGTGCAACAGCACGCCGAGCGCGTAGACGTCGGCCGAGGTAGAGACGGGCTCCCCGCGGATGAGCTCCGGGCTGGAGTAGAGTGGCGTCAGCAGCAGCGCGCCCGTGGTGTGCGCGGCCTTCGCTGCGTCCATCGCCGGTGGGCGCGCGATGCCGAAGTCCACCAGCACGACGCGCCCGCCGCTCGTCACGAGAATGTTCGCCGGCTTGAGGTCGCGGTGGACGACGAGGTTGCGATGTGCGTACTGCACCGCCGAGCACACGTCGCAGAAGAGAGCGAGCCGCTCCTCGATCGACAGGTTGTGCGAGTCGCAATACCGATCGATATGCTCGCCGTCGATGTACTCCATGGCGAACCAGGGCTGCCCGTCCGCGGTCACGCCGCCGTCGAGCAGCCGCGCGATGCCGGGGTGATCCAGGTTCGCGAGGGTCTGTCGCTCGTCGAGGAAGCGCTGCCGACGACGTCGGTCGTCGCCGCTCCACCGCGGGAGCACCTTGAGTGCCACCTGCTTCCGATACTGATCGTCCGCCCGCTCGGCGAGATACACCGCGCCCATTCCGCCGGAGCCGAGCTCGCGCAGCACGCGGTACGGGCCGAAGGGCGGCAGCGAGTCGATCGGCTGGTCGTCGACGGGCGACGGCTCGCTGCGCATCGCGTCGTGCAGGAAGGGCGCGGCGAACTCCGACGCCGGGGATTCGAGGGCCGAGGCGTTTGCGGCTCCGTCGAGCATCGCCTTGAGCTCCGCTCCCACGGCCGGGTGCTCGAGCGTGCACCGTTCGACGAAGGCGCGCTGGGCGTCGGGCTCCAGCTCCAGCGCGCGGTCGGCGGCGGCGAAGACGTCGCGCCAGAGCGTCGTCATCGCCCGCTCGGTCGCGTGCTCATCCGAGCGTCCGGAGGAGCCATCCTTTCGCCTTCGTCCAGTCACGTCGCACCGTGCGCGAGGTGACGCCGAGCGTTTCGGCGGTCTCCTCTTCGGTGAGACCGGCGAAGAAGCGGCACTCCACGACGCGGCTCAGCCGCGGATCGATACGCGCGAGCTCCACCAGCGCCTCGTCCACCGCAAGCAGGGTATCGGCGCGCTCCTCGGCCACGAGCATCGTGTCGGTGAGACTCACCCGTCGCGGCGCGGCGCCGCGCTTCTCGGTGCGGTAGCGCCGCGCGTAGTCCACGAGGATCCGGCGCATCGCCGTGGACGCCATGGCGAAGAAGTGCGCGCGATCCGAGAAATCCTGCGACGTCGAGCCGGCCAATCGCAGATACGCCTCGTGCACGAGCGCCGTCGTGTCGAGGGTGTGCCCGGGGCGCTCGCGCTGAAGCTGACGATGGGCGATGAGGCGGAGCTCGTCGTACACGAGCGGGAAGAGACGCTCCCGTGCCGAGGGATCGCCCGCCTGCCACGCACGGAGCTGGGTGGTGATGTCCGCGTGCTGAGCCATGCGCGGCGGTCCCCCCGAGTGACGTCGAGGGCACCAACATGGGGCCACCGAGGGAATCCGGCAATTGCAGCATCTGCCGAGGGGGGGAGGGACGGCGGGAGAGTCTCCGGCTTCGGGCCGGGCCAACTGCTTGAACAGACCACAGAGAGCACAGAGGACACAGAGAACTGCAACTGCTAAACAAAGAATTGGTTTTGCTTTTCGCTGTCCTCTGTGCCCTCTGTGCCCTCTGTGGTTTGTTCATGTCGTTGCCCTTCTCTGTGCCCTCGGAGTTCACTGTGGTCTGTTGCGGATCTGCCCCCACTGATAGGCGCGGACAGCGCCCCAATGCGGACATGGAAAGCGCGTGTCCGGATTCTCCGCCGCTCCACGCTGTTGGGGACGACCCCTTCCCGGAGCCCATCAATGAACCGCCCGTACCGCTCACGATACATCGTCGTGCTCGCCGGCACGCTCACGCTGTTCGCCTGCACGCCCGAACAGTCGGTGTCGCCCGGCTCGCCGGCGTCGCTCGCCCCTGCGGCTCGCACCGCCGCGCTCGCCCCGACCGATGGCGAGCTGGTGATGAAGAAGCTCGCCAACCCGCGCGGCCTCGCGTGGGGACCCGAGGGTGCGCTGTACGTCGCCGAGGCGGGGCGCGGCGGACCCGCGACGCCTGGTCCCTGCTTCCTGTCGTTCGGTCAGGTGATGTGCTACGGCGCTACCGGCGGAGTGAGCCGACTATGGAAGGGAGAGCAGGAGCGCGTGATCAGTGATCTGCCGTCGTACGCACAGGTCAACAGCGGTCGCGCCGAGGGGCCGAACGGCATCTCGCTGCACGGGCTGGGTGGCGCGTACGTCACGATCGGACTCGAGGCCGACCCCGCGGCGGTTCGCGCGATGGACACGACGTGGTCGCGGTTCGGGCGTCTCGTGCGTCTCGCGCCGTCGGCGCTGGCGCGCGGCAACGGTCACTCGCCCGCCGGCGACGATTGGGAGTTCGTTGCGGACCTAGGCCAGCACGAGATCGACGTGAACCCCGACTGCGGCGACATCGACAGCAATCCGTTCGGCGTGCTGGCCGAGGCGAGCGGTGTCATCGTCGCCGATGCGGGCGCCAACGCCTTCGTGCGTCGCGAGGCCAACGGCGACCTCTCGAACTTCGCCGTCTTCTCGAACAACACGACGGTTCCCGGACCCGGCTGTCCGGCCGCGTCGACGCGCGACTTCGTGCCGACGTCGATCACCACCGGACCCGACGGCGCGTACTACATCGGACATCTCAATGGACTGCCGATCCTCGCCGGATCGTCGAGCGTGTGGCGCATGGAGCCGGGCGGCGTGCCGGAGGTGTATCGCAGCGGATTTACCTGGATCATCGGGCTCGCCTTCGATCCGAACGGCAACCTCTACGTGCTCCAGCACAGCGATGGCCCGACGACGAACAGCGGTGGCTCGCTCGTTCGTGTGACGCCGGACGGCACGCACACGACCGTCGTGAGCGCGATCCCCCGCCCCGGCGGACTCGCCGTGGACGACGCGGGCGCGGTGTACGTGTCGATGGTGCCCGGGACGAACTTCAAGGGCGACGGCGAGGTGCGCCGCTACACCTTCGCGCCGTGAGCGTGTCCGCTTTCGACCTTCTGGCGCGTGACTGATACCGGGAGCAGCTCGGCCCAATCTTCCGGGCTATGCTGCGCCCGTGTATCAGCTCACTCCACCACACGAGGCCACATGACGACACGAATCACCTCCGCCCTTGCCGCGCTCGCGCTGCTGACGGCGTGCGGCACTGAACACCCTGCTCCCACCGCGAGCGCTTCCGTCGCACGGTTGGAGGCGAACGCGAACGGCGCATCGGCCAGCGACGCGAGTTTCGGTCCCGCCGTCGCGAAGGATCTCGCCACGCTCCGTCGGGTGACGGCGCCGTACCACGATTTCGCCACCGGCAAGGACGCCGGCTGGGACACGCAGATCACGGGGTGCATGACCGATCCGGGCGGCGCGGGCGGGATGGGCTTTCACTATGGAAACACCGACTTCATCGACGGCACGGCGCAGGTGGATCGTCCGCAGCTGCTGCTCTACGAGCCGGAGTCGAACGGCAAGCTGCGGCTCGTGGCCGTGGAGTACATCATCCCCTACACCTTCCACGCGCGCAGCGACACGCCGCCGGAGCTATTCGGCCAGCAGTTCAAGCAGGTCGACGCCTTCCAGCTGTGGGGACTGCACGCCTGGGTGTGGAAGGAGAACCCGAGCGGGATCTTCGCCGACTGGAATCCGAACGTGAACTGCGACAATGCGCCCGCCGAGTCGCGCATGGTGATGGCGCACTGACGCTGCGCGTTCGGTTGTGATGGGCAGGTTGGGCGGCGACGCACGTGCGTCGCCGCCCAACCTGCCCATCACAACCGAACGCGCAGCGTCAGTGCGCCATCACCATGCGCGAC
>DASSIC010000663.1:0-8311 GCA_035692325.1 Gemmatimonadaceae bacterium
CCGCGAGAACGGCCGGCAGCGCGGCCGCGAGCAACCGGCGCAGACGGGGGGTCACGGGCATGCGGAGTCCTTGGTCCGGCAGGTTCGGGAAGAGCGTTCCCACGCTCGGCGCTGCGCGAGCGCGGGACCGTACGGCAATCCGGAGAAAAGTACCGGCCGCTCTAGATGAATGCAACGCGATTTCCGGGGTGTTCGCGCGCGTGTAGTAGTTTCCCCCACAGGGGGTTGGGCGCGCGCGCGCCTAGTGCGACGCGCTCTTCGGGGCCTCGGGCTCCTCGACCACCATGTGGTTCTCCTTCACGCGCACCGCGGCAATCTCGAGCGCCTGCTTGAGCGAACCGATCCCTTCGCGCAGGATGCGGAGCTTGGTCATCTCGTTGCCGCCGCGGCCGGCGACGAGGTTCATCGCCGCGACCTGGTCCGCGATCATGCCGAATTGCGGCTTGAGCATCCCGACGAGCGGCGAGAGCTGCCGCTTGATCTGCATGGAGAACAGCTGGGTGGGCTGCTTGCGCTTGAGCGCGAGCGCATAGGTCTCCACGACGCCATGCAGCCGCTGCACCTGCATGGTGGCCTCGTCGATGGTCTTCATCTTCTGAATGCCCGCACCGTCGAGCTTGGGACCTGCTGCCATGAAAGACCTCTGAAGCGGAAGACGAACGGACGGAAAGACGGGAGGACGGACATGATCATGACGACGCACGCTGTCATCCCGTCATCCCACTCACTTGACCTTCTCCAGCCTCGCGTTGGGCCGCAGCTCCCGTCCCGCCTTGGATTGTGCCGCACCGTCGAATCGCACGACGTCGGCGGTGAAATCCCAGCGACCGTCCTGCACGCTGGCTCCAACGCCGTAGGCGTCCACGGGCACTCCCTCCTCCTCGAAGGCGCGCACCCGCTGCACATCGAACCCGCCGGACGCCACGATCTTGACCTCGCCGAACCCCTCCGTGTCGAGCGCATTGCGGACGTTCCACACGAGCGTGGGGTTCACGCCTGTCGGGCGGAAGGTCCCCATGTGCGGCAGCACCGACCGGTCCACCATGAACTCCGACGTGTCGAGGCGCACCCCCCACAGCCGCCCCTCCAGCGCCTTCGCCACGGCGAGGCTCGTGGCCACCGAGTCGTTCTCGTAGTCCACCAGCGCAATGAGCGGCACCTCCGGCGGCAGTACGCGAGAGACGGCGAGCGCGGCCGCGACGGTGTCGCCGCCGTACGCGGCGATGAGGGCGTGCGGCACGGTGCCGACGCCCTTCTTTCCAGTCAGCGTGCCCTGGGCATCGGTGGAGACGCTCGCCGCGCCACCGACATGCGCGCTGAGTCCGTCACCGGGCTGGAGACGCGCATGATCGCTCCGCGCGCCGAAATAGTAGATCGGCTTCGGGCGCGCCGCGTCGACGAGTGTGCGCACGTTGGTGCAGATGCGCGTGCGTCGCGCCAGGGAGCCCAGCACCAGCGTCTCCAGGTGCGCGAAGGTGGCGTAATCCCCTTCCACGAGCAGCACCGTGTCCCACGGCTCGACGCGGTCGCCCTCGTACAACGCGTGCACCTCGAGCGCCGAAAAGTCGTCGCTGCACAGCTTGAACAGCGCGACGGCCTCGTCGATGCCGCCGAGCCAGCCGCCGCGCTTGGCCGAGACCTGCCAGGTGACGCGCGCCTGCCGCTCGTCGGCGTGCAGCGCCGCACGCGCCCGATTGAAGTAGACGTCGCTGAACTCTCCCGCGCGGATTCGCTCGATCGGCAGCTCGAACAGTGCCGGATCGATCCGCCGTCGTCGTCGCGGCGGCACGGCTAGCGCTTCGCCGGACGAGCGCCCTTTCCGGCCGCCGTCGCCGTCGGTGCGGCGGGCGGCGCCGTCATCGCCTCGGGGTCGAGGGCGTGATCGAGCTGCTCACGCGTCATGAGCCCGCGTTCCAGCACCAGCTCGAACACCCCCCGCCCACTCGCCAGCGCGTCCCGCGCAATTTCCGTGGACGCCTCGTAGCCGAGCACCGGCACGAGGGCCGTCACGATCCCGATCGAATGCTCGACGAACTGCCGCATCCGGTCCGGGTTCGCCGTGATGCCATTCACGCAGCGCTCGCGCAGCACGGTGCACGCGTTCGTGAGCGCAGCCATCCCACCCAGCAGCCGATACGCGATCACCGGCTCGAACACGTTGAGCTGGAGCTGTCCCGCCTCGGCCGCCATCGTGACCGTCATGTCGCCGCCGATGACGTCGAAGCAGACCTGGTTCACGACCTCCGGAATGACCGGGTTGACCTTGCCCGGCATGATCGACGAGCCGGGCTGCATCGCCGGCAGGTTGATCTCGCCGAGGCCGGCGCGCGGGCCGGAGCTGAGCAGCCGGAGATCGTTGCAGATCTTGGACAGCTTCACCGCGCACCGCTTCAGCACGCCGCTGAGCTGCACGAAGGCGCCGGTGTCGGCGGTCGCTTCCACGAGGTCGGGGGCGGTGATCAGCGTGAGCCCCGTGATGCGTGACAGGTTCGCGCGCACCGACTCCGCATAGCCGTGCGGCGCGTTGATCCCCGTGCCGATCGCCGTGGCGCCCATGTTGATCTCTCGGATGAGAGCCTGGGCTTCGCCCAACCGCTCCACATCTTCGAGCATGGTGTGGCCGAACGCGGTGAACTCCTGGCCGAGCGTCATCGGCACCGCGTCCTGCAGCTGGGTGCGCCCCATCTTGATGAACGGCGCGAACTCCTCGCCCTTGGCCAGGAAGGCGGCGGCGAGATCCTTCATCGCGTGCCGCAGGTCCTCGATCACGCTGTGCAGCGCGAGCTTCACCGCCGTCGGGTAGACGTCGTTCGTGGACTGGCTGAGGTTGACGTGGTTGTTCGGGTGCACGTGCCGGTAGTCGCCCTTCTCGTGTCCCGACAGCTCGAGCGCGCGGTTCGCGATGACCTCGTTCGCGTTCATGTTGGTCGACGTCCCCGCGCCGCCCTGGATCATGTCGACGAGGAAATGCTCGTGATGCCGGCCGGCGCGGATCTCGGCGCATGCCCGCACGACGAGGTCGGCGATCGCTGGCGAGAGCAGCCCCAGCTCGCCGTTGGCCAGCGCCGCCGCCTCCTTCACCGAGGCGAGCGCCTCGATCAGCGCAGGGAACTCCCGCAGCGGCACGCCGGTGATGGGAAAGTTCTCCAGCGCGCGCAGCGTCTGCACGCCGTACAGCGCGTCGTCCGGCACCTCGCGGTCGCCGAGCAGGTCGTGCTCGGTGCGGGTGCGCACGCCACCGAAGCCGAGCGAACGTCCCCGGCCCACGAGGGTGGCGTCCACCGCCGAGAGCCGCTGCGAGATGGCGCGCGCGGCGCGCCCCACCAGCGCCGCGTACAGCGTCGGCGATTCCTTGAGCATCCCGTCGATCTGCTCGCGCGTCAGCACGTACGCCGTCGTCGCCAGGATGGCGCGAGCGCTGGTGCCGTGCGCCGAGTCGTCGAGCAGCAGCCCCTCACCGACGGCCTCACCCGGGCCGAGGGTGGCGAGACGGATCGGCCGGCCATTCTGCCGCTTCTCGATCGCGACCGCCCCCGACACGACGAGCGCGAGGAGATGCCGCTGCTCCCCCTCCTCGAACAGCATCTCGTCGCACGCGTACTGGACGGGCTTGACGATGTGCGACAGCTGATGGACGGCGGTATCGGTCAGCCCTTCGAGGAAGGCCAGGGCGCGCAGATGATCACGTACGGTGTTGGTCATGGAGCGGAAAACTACCGAGTGCCCATGCTGGACGTTACCCGGAGCCCGGAGCGCCGGAGGCGCGGCGGGTCATCGGGCCATCGGCTCCTAGCGTTTCGGGTCGCGGGACCGTACTAACAGCGTCTCACGCAGTCTCAACCGTAGCAGAGCGTCCCGATGCCCCTCTCACGCCGCGAATTCCTCGGCGCCACCGCCACGGCCACGGCGGCCGCCCTCGTGCTCCCCCGCCATGCCTCCGCCCTGCCGACGACCGCCGCCGCGGCCGGTCGTCCCGCCGTCGTCGGCAGCGCCAACGGCCTGCGCGGCGTGCAGGTCGCGTACGACCTCATGGTCCGCCAACAGGCCGATCCCCTCGACGCCGCCATCGCCGGCGTCAACATCCAGGAGCTCGACCCCGAGGATCAATCGGTGGGCCTCGGCGGGCTCCCCAATGCGGACGGCGTCGTGCAGCTCGACGCGAGCGTCATGCACGGGCCGACGCGGCGGGCTGGGGCCGTGGGCGCGCTGGAGGACATCGCGACCCCCTCGCTCGTGGCGAAGGCGGTGATGGACTACACCGATCACATCATGCTCGTCGGCGCTGGCGCGCGACGCTTCGCCGTGGAGATGGGATTCACCCCCCAGAACCTGCTCACCGAGAAGAGCCGTCAGGCCTGGCTTCGCTGGCGCGCGAACCTCAACCAGGGCGACGCCTGGCTCGATCATCCGGGCGACGTGAAGATCGCCCCGCCGACGCGTCCGCCGCGGACATCGAGCCGCCGCCCCGCATTCCGCAATTCGGCCGGCGACGGCGTGTCGCACCTCTTCGTCGACGAGCGCGGCGTCGCGCACACCTACGGCACGATCAACCTGAACGCCGTGACCGCGAGCGGCGACGTCGGCTCCGTCACCACGACGAGCGGCATGTCGTGGAAGGTCCCCGGCCGCGTCGGCGACTCGCCGATCATCGGCGCGGGGCAGTACTGCGACAATGACGTGGGCGCCGCCGGATCCACCGGTCGCGGTGAAGCGAACATCAAGGTCTGCGGCGCCTTCCTGGCCGTGGAGTTCATGCGCCAGGGGATGACGCCGGAAGCCGCGCTCATGAAGGTGATGGAGCGCGTGATCGCCATGACCGAGACGCGACTGCTCGACGACCGCGGACGACCGTACTTCGACCTCGACTTCTACGCGATCAACAAGCGCGGCGAATGGGCCGGTGCGTGCTGCTATCAGGGGAGTCGCTTCGCCGTCGCCGACGCAGCGGGGGCCCGGCTCGTCGAATCCGCGTACCTGTTCCGGGCCAGCGAGCGACCGAAGATGGGTTGAGCGACCTACGCCGGCAGCGCGTCTCCGATCGTCAGCGACATCGTCTTCCGCGGCACGGTGGCCTGCGCCGGCGCAGGGGCCGGCGCCTCCGTCCCCAGCTTCAGGTTCGCGACCAGCCGCGCGAGCCGCTCCGCCGCCGACGCGAGCGAGCTGGCCGTGGCGGCGATCTCCTGGGTGCTCGCGCTCTGCTGTTCGCTCGACGCCGCCACCTGTTCCATCGCCGCGGCGAACGACTCCGTCCCCGCCGACAGCGCATCCAGGCGCTCCGTCATCTCGGCGATGAGCCGGTTCGTCGCCGTCGACGTTTGCTCCACCGAGGCGGTCCACGCTTCCGCGTCGGCGACCGCCCGTTCGATCTCGGCGAACGACGCCGAGGCCCGCGCCGTGGCGCCGCGCACCTCCTCCGCCGTGGACACCGCGCGCTTCGCCGACTCGCGCGACTGATCGATCCCGCTCAGCACGCCGTTGACGATCGCCTCCGTGCGCTCGGCCGCCTCGGACGACATGGCGGAGAGCCGACGGACCTCGCTCGCCACGACGGCGAAGCCCTCGCCATGCTCGCCGGCGCGCGCCGCTTCCATGGCGGCGTTGAGCGCCAGCAGCTTGGACTGCCGCGCGAGCTTGCGCACGAGCGTCACGAACGAGCGGATCTCGTGCGACGCTTCGCCCAGCGCCTCCACCGCCGTCGCGCTGGCATTCACGTCGGTGGCCAGCGTTCCCAGCGACGCGGCACTCGCATCGAGCCCCGCACGGTTCTCCGCGGCGAGCGTGCGCAGCGCGGTGTTGCGCACCACCCCTTCGTGCGACCCTTCCTCGAGCGCGGTGGACAGATTCCGAAGCTCGCCGGCCGACTTGGCGAGCGCGCCGATCGTGCCCGCCATCCCCGACGCCTGCGCCGAGAGCTCACTCGCCGTATGCGCCATCTCGCCCGCCGCCGCCGCCATCTCCTCCGAGCCGGCGGTGATCTCGTGCGACATCTGCGACGTTTCCGTCGCCGCGCCGGCGATCGCGCCGGCGAGACGCCGCAGCTCCACGATCATCGCTGCGATGGCGCGGCCGAGTCGGCCGATCTCGTCGTTGGCGGAGACGCGAGTCAGTTGAATCGAGAAGTCGCCGGCAGCGACCGCCTCGGCCGCTTCGGCGAGCTCGTTCGTGGGTCCGGTCATGCGACGCCCGAGGAAGTAGTGCAGCGTCACGAGCAACGTGAGCAACCCGACGATCAGTGCGGTGAGCGCGTAGTAGAGGAGCTTGCGTGTGGCGGCGAATGGCGCGCCGAGCTCCGCGAGCGGGGAGTGCGCGGTCACGCGCCACCGCCCGCCATTCGCGAACACCGACACGGCGCGCTCCGCGGCGTCGCCCGGGCGCACGGTGGCGGCCGTCGCCATGCTCGGAGGCGCGAGGCCCTTCGCGACGCTCCCGAGCGCCGAGGACTCCGAGCTCAGCACCACGTGATCGGTGGCGTCCAGAACGTCGATCCGGATCCCGGTGCCCGCCTCGTCGAGCGCATGAATGAGCGGCGCCATCGTGAACGCGAGCTTCACCACGCCAACGGGGAGGGTATCGGCGCGCACGACCGCGGCGAGCGAGACCACCGTCTGTCGCGCCGAAGAGTCGAACGACGCGTCGGCATGCGAGAGTCCGTCACGCCATGCCGCCTGCCACCACGCTTCGTCGCTCTGGACGAAGTCGGAGCTCAGTCCCGTCGTGACCGCATTGAATCCGTGTGCATCCGTGAGCAGCATCTCGGCCGCGCCGAGCCGGGGCAGCATCGCGCGCAGGTAGTAGTGCGTCGACGGATCCACCTGGAGCGAGCGCTCGGCGATGAAGCGCTTTTCCAGGTCGGCGATGGGCACGTTCACGATGCCGAGCGCCTGTGCCCGCACCGCGCCGGCGCGGGCAGCGGAGATGACCTGCGGCGCGGCGGCCACGAACTCGGCCTGTCGCACGCGTTCGGCCAGCGCCGCATCCACCACGAGCAGGCCCCGGCGCGCGGCGTCGGCCACCCGGGCGTCACCCTGTCGCGCGACCACCCCGCTCAGCGCGGTGGCGGACCCCCAGGCGAGCAGCGCGATCGCGACGGCGCCGCCCACCCCGACGGCGAGGAGGAAGCGCCGGTGGAGCGAGACACCGGCGCGGCGTGCAGGCTGCGACCGTGATGCGCTGGAGCGGGAGGGAAACGACATCGTTGGCGGACCGGAAGAACGTGAACGACCAGGGAGGAGGCCGCACGCAGCCGCGCGTGCTTGAATGCCCTTCCCATCAGGCTAAATTGTGATCAGCGACCCACTTTGCTTGCAGGCGCCACCTTCGTCCTGCCCGAGGTCCGAGCGCCGAGCCGCCAGCCCCATGACAGAACCCGCTGTGAACATGCCCGCCGGCGACGAGCCGGCCGGCTACGATCCTGCCGCCGTCGAGCGGAAATGGCGCGCGCGCTGGGAGGCGGAGCGGACCAACGTCACCGATCTCCAGAGCGGCCCACGACCGTTCTACGCCTTGATGATGTTCCCGTACCCGAGCGCGGAGGGGCTCCATGTGGGCAACCTCTTCGCGTTCACCGGGAATGACATCTATGGACGATTTCAGCGGCTCCAGGGGCACACCGTCTTCGAGCCGTTCGGGTACGACGCGTTCGGGATCCACTCGGAGAACTACGCCATCAAGATCGGCGTCCACCCGGCCGAGCTGATCCCCCGGAACATCGACAACTTCCGGCGCCAGGTGAAACGCACGGGCCTGATGGTCGATTGGACCCACGAGCTGTCCACGACCGACCCCTCCTACTACAAGTGGACGCAGTGGGTCTTCCTGCAGCTCTACAAGCAGGGGCTGGCCTACAAGAAGAAGGCGGCGGTGAACTGGTGCCCGTTCGACAAGACCGTCCTGGCGAACGAGCAGGTGATCGGGGGCGCGTGCGAGCGCTGCGGCACGATGGTGGAGCAGCGCCTGCTGGAGCAGTGGTTCTTCCGGATCACCGACTACGCCGGCCGGCTCCTCGCCAATCTCGACACCCTCGACTGGTCGGAAAGCACCAAGACGGCCCAGCGGAACTGGATCGGCAAGTCGGAGGGCGCGGAGCTGAGCTTCCCCGTGCTGGACGTCATGGTGTACGGCACGTCGACGGCGAGCACGGCGACGACCGGCGAGGTCATTGCCGCCGCACCCGCGGTGAAGGTCTTCACGACCCGTCCCGACACCATCTTCGGCGCGACCTATCTGGTGATCGCGCCGGAGCACCCGCTGGTGTCGAAGATCGAGGCCGACGAGGAGCGGCAGGCGGTGCGCGCCTACGTGGATGCTGCGG
>DASSIC010000664.1:0-2177 GCA_035692325.1 Gemmatimonadaceae bacterium
ACAGCGTGCTCGGCGTCTGGCGGAGCAGGATGGACTCGGTGCGTGCCGACTCGGCGCGATGGGCAGCGACGCCGGCGCCACGTGTACTGCTCATGCACTTCGGGCAGATCAACAACAGCTATCTCGCCGTGAAGCGCGGCACCCCAGCCGATCAGATGCTGCGGTGGGCGGGTGGGGTGAATGCCGTCGATTCGGTCGGTGGCATGCTCCGCCTCACCCCCGAACTGATCGCGAAGCTCGCCCCCGACGTCATCATTGCGACGGACGTCGGATTCGATCGCGCGGGCACCGGGGAGAAGTTCGCCGCGATGCCGGGCGTCGCGCTGACGCCAGCGGCGAAAGGCGGTCGGATTCATCGTGTGGACGAGCACGACGTCATGTACTTCGGGCCGCGCACCCCAGACGCCGTACGTCAGCTCGCGGTCTGGCTGCATCCGGCGTCGCGTTGACGCGCGTGGCATCCCGCTCGAGCGACGCCGCGGCACTGCTCGTGCTCGTGCTGCTCCTCGTCGTGGCCTGCATCGCCTCGGCGGGGATCGGTGCCTTCACCTTCACGCCGGACGAGATGGCCCGCTACGCCGCGGAGCGTGCGGGCTGGATGCCGGCGACGGCGGCCGATGCGCTCGCGCGAAACGTGTTCGTGGAGCTGAGGCTGCCGCGCGTTCTTCTCGCCGCGATGACCGGTGCAGTGCTCGGCATCTCGGGCACGCTGATGCAGGGACTCTTCCGCAACCCGATCGTCGAGCCAGGGCTCGCGGGAACGTCGGCCGGGGCAGCGCTCGGCGCGGCGCTCGTGTTCGTGCTCGGAGGTACGGGCATCGCCGGGTTCACCACCCTGCTCGGCGCCTTCGCGCTCCCGGTCGCGGCATCCGTCGGTGCGTTCGCCGCCACCCTGATCGTCTATCGGGTGTCGGCGTCGTTCGGAAAGGTGAACGTCTTCACCCTCCTGCTGGCCGGCATCGCGGTGAATGCCGTCTGCTCGGCGGGCACGGGCTTCCTGTCGTACATCGCGCGTGATCCCCAGGCGCGGAACATCACCTTCTGGAATCTCGGGACGTTCACCACGGCGAGCTGGCGCGGCGTCGCCATCGTGGCAGTGGTGACCCTCCTCTGCATCGGCATCGCGCTGCGCCATGCCAAGGCGCTCAACGCGCTCATGCTCGGTGAGGAGGAAGCCGCGCTGCTCGGCAGCGATCCGCGGCGCGTCATCGGTCGCCTGCTGGCGGTGAATACAATCATGGTCGCGGTGGTCACCTCGATGGTGGGAGTGATCGCCTTCGTCGGGCTCGTGGTGCCGCACGTGCTCCGGCTGCTGCGGACGTCCGATCATGCCTTTCTGCTCCCGGCGTCGGCGCTGCTCGGCGGCGCGCTCATGGTGCTGGTGGACCTGGTGGCGCGCATCGTCATCCCGCCGGCCGAGCTCCCGATCGGCATCATCACCGCGGTGATCGGGGCGCCGGTGTTTCTGGTCATCCTGCTGCGTCAGCAGCGGCGGGGGAGCGCCGGGTTCCATGGTTGAGCTGCGCGGGATCGACTACCGCGTCGGCGAGGTGGCGATACTCGACGACGTGAGCGTGCGGTTTCGGCCAGGGCGATTCAACGTCGTCCTCGGACCGAACGGCGCCGGGAAGTCCACGTTGCTCCGGATCGCGGCGGGGCTGCTGCGGCCCTCTGCGGGCGAGGTGTTGTACGATGATGTGCCCGTCGAGTCGTTCGGCGACGAGCGGTTGGCGCGACGCCGGGCGATGCTCTCGCAGCACATCGAGCTCGCCTTTCCGCTGTCGGCGGAAGACGTGGTGCTGATGGGGCGCTATCCGCACTACGCCAGAGTGCCGCGCGCGATCGATCGCGAGATCGTTCGGCACACGCTCGCGCTCGTCGACATGACGGCGAAGGCGGGACAGTCGTACGACACCCTGTCCGGCGGCGAGCGGCAGAAGGTGCAGCTCGCGCGGGTGCTCGCGCAGATCTGGCGCGACGGCGAGGTGCAGGCCCCTCGCTCCGTTCGGGACGACACCTCCCGCGTACTGTTCCTCGACGAGCCGACGACCAACCTGGACGTGCACTACCAGCTCTGGCTGCTCGACCTCGCGCGGGACCTGCTCGCCCACGACTGCACCGTCGTCGCCATCCTGCACGACCTCAACGTCGCGCTCGAGTACGGCCAGCACTTTCTG
>DASSIC010000665.1:0-3770 GCA_035692325.1 Gemmatimonadaceae bacterium
CCGCGGCGCGACGGTTCCTCGTTCAGCCGATGGATCGGCATGATCGGGAACAGCTGGTCGATCGCCCAGCTGTCGGGCAGCGACTGGAAGAGCGAGAAGTTGCAGAAGTACCGGTCCACCATCGTCGCGTCGAGATCGGCCACGATATCCTCGTACTCGTCGCGCTCCTGATTCACGATCCGGAAGATCGCGTTCATCGTCGCGTGGTACATCTGCTCGGCCATCGCGCGGCCGCGCAGGCTGAGCACGCCGCTGGCGAACAGCTGCTGCGCGCGCTCCTTGTCGAAGGTGACGTCGTGGAAGATCTCCTTGACGCGCCGCTTCTTGATTTTTCCGTTGGCGACGGTGACATGGTCTTCCGCCATCTCGTGCAGCACCGGGTGATCGTCGTCGGTGAGCACCGGCACGGGCACTTCCACCACCGACTCGACGTCGATCACCTTGAGCAGCAGCAGCGCGTGATGCGCCGTCAGGGCCCGCCCCGACTCGCTGATCACGTGCGGCATCGGCAGGTCGAGCTCGCGGCACGACTCGGCGATCGTGTAGATGACGTCGTTCGCGTACTCCTGCAGCGAGTAGTTCACGCTCGCGTTGGACGTGGAGTTCGACCCGTCGTAGTCGACGCCGAGGCCACCGCCCACGTCCACGTGCGTGATGTCCACCCCGAGCGCGCGGAGCTCCGCGTAGAAGCGCGCCACTTCCTGGAGGCCGGCCTTGATGTACCGGATGTCGGTGATCTGGCTGCCCAGGTGGAAATGGATCAGCTTCACGATGTCGAGCCGGCCGGCGGCACGCAGCTTGTCCACCGCCTGCATGAGCTGCGCGGCGTTGAGCCCGAACTTGGACTTCTCGCCGCCGCTCTCCTTCCAGCGGCCGTAGCCGGTGCTCGCGAGCTTGATGCGGATGCCGGCGGTCGGGTTGACGCCGAGCTCCTCCGCCGCCGCGAGCAGCACGTCGATCTCGCTGATCTGCTCGATGACGATGAACACCTTGTGGCCGAGCTTCTGGCCCATGAGAGCCAGCCGCATGAACTCGTCGTCCTTGTAGCCGTTGCACACGATGAGGTGCTCGGTGCTCTCGGACAGCCCCAGCACCGCCTGGAGCTCCGGCTTGGAGCCGCACTCGAGGCCGACGCCGTGCTTGTTGCCGAACTGCACGATCTCCTCGACGACGTGCCGCTGCTGGTTCACCTTGATCGGATACACGGTGGTGTAGCCGCCGGTGTACTCGTACTCGGCGATCGCGTTGGCGAACCGCTCGCTCAACGCCTCGATGCGCGAGCGCAGGATGTCGGAGAAGCGGAGCAGCACCGGCAGGGCGACGCCCTGTTCCTCGAGATCGTTCGCGAGGTCGTGCAGGCTGAGCTGCCGGTCCGGATGCTCGCGGTCCGGGCGCACCACGACGTGTCCGCGGTCGTCGATGTCGAAGAAGCCCGCCCCCCATCCCTCGATGTTGTAGAGGGCCCGCGCCTTCTCGATGCTCCACCCCGACTCCGCCGGCGCGGCGGTGGTGGGTTCAGTCTGAGTCGCCATGGGCTAAAGATAAACGCTGGCGCGCGGGGCGTGCGGGGACGGGCCGAGGCGGCGTGCGGCGGCGGGCCGTGCCGGGTGAGGAGTGACGGCGTCGTGTAGTTACGGTTCACCGTTCACGGTTCACGGTTCACGGATATAGCGTCTCCCGCCGCCACCCGTCCGGCTCCCAATGGTACACGTGCCGCTCGTGCAGGCGGCTGGGCATGTTGTGCCAGAACTCGATGCGGTGCGGCGCGAGACGGAAGCCGGACCAGTGCGGCGGGCGCGGCACCGCCGCGCCGGCGAAGCGGGCCTCCATCTCGGCCACCCGCGCCTCGAGGTCGCCGGACGTCATGATCGCCTGACTCTGGAGCGACGCCCAGGCGCCGATCTGGCTCCCACGCTCGCGCGTCGCGAAGTACGCGTCCGCCTCCTCGTTCGTGACGGGACGGGCGGTTCCCTCGACGCGCACCTGCCGCTCCAGCGGCTGCCAGTGAAAGCACATCGCGGCCCGCGGATGCGTGAGCAGCTCGGCGCCCTTGCGGCTCTCGTGATTGGTGTAGAACACGAAGCCGCGCTCGTCCACTCCCTTGAGGAGCAGGATGCGCACGGCCGGCTGTCCGTCCGCGCCGACGGTGCCGAGCGCGAAAGCGGTCGGCTCGGGGAGCGCCGAGGGGCCTACCGCCCTGGCCTGCTCGAGCAGCTCCTGAAAGCGCAAGAACGGCTCGGCGATCGGGACGCGTCCGGTCATCCGATTGCCCGCTTGTAGAAGCTGCGGTAGCCGAAGGTCCAGAAGACGATCGAGATGAGAAGCAACGCGGTCATGGAGACGGCGAGTGGCATGTGCGGTATCTCCGGAGTGAGCGAGCCGCGCATGCCTTCCGCGACGTACACGAGCGGGTTCACCAGCACGATGTACTTCATCGCCGGCACCGCGTCGAGCCCGCGCCAGGGATAATAGGCGCAGCCGAAGAACAGCATCGGCGCGACGATGACGCTGAACATCAGCCCGATCTGCTGCGGCGCGATGCCGGTGCCGAGCCACATGCCGAGCGCGGAGAAGGCCGTCGCACCGAGGAGGGTGATGACGGCGACGTCGCCGAGGTGGGCGAAGGTGAGGTTCGGGATCGGCCCCATGATCCACCGCGCGATCGGCAGCACGAACAGCGCGGCGACGATCCCCTGGAGCACGCCGGACACCACCTTCTCCGCCGCGACGACCCACGTCGGCACCGGCGCGAGCAGGCGATCCTCGATCTCCTTCGTCCACCCGAAGTCCTGCACCATCGGCAGCGCCACCGACTGGATCGCGGACGTCGCGAGGCTCACGGCGAGGATGCCGGGGAGCAGCGCCGACTGATACCCGGCACGCACGAACCCCATCTTCGGCAGCAGATAGCCGAACACGATGAGGAAGAGAATCGGCTGCATCGCCGTGCGCACGAGGAAGAAGGGGAGCTCCTTCCTCGCGACGCGCAGGTCGCGAAGCAGCAGCGCGCGGAACACCCTCGCCGTCGCGACCGGCGCGATGCGCGCGTCCGACGCCATGGCCGCCGTGGTCAATCCAGCTTCCTCCCGGTGAGCGAAATGAAGAGCGTCTCCAGACTGGGCTCCTCGAGCGCGATGTTGCGCACGTGCCGGCCGGCCTGCTCCGCCGCCTCGATGACGTCGGAGATGACGCGTCCCCCGGCGCTGCTGCGCACGCGCAGCACGTCGCCCACCGCGTCGGCCTTGCTGACCCCCGGGAGTGCGGCGACGTGTGACGCGGCATCCTGCGCGTCGCCGTCGAGGGTGAGCTCGATCATCGTGCCGCCGGGTGCGCGCGCCTTGAGCGCCGTCGGCGAGTCGAGCGCGAGCAGCTTGCCCTTGTCCACGATCGCCAGCCGGTCGCAGAGCTGATCGGCCTCCTCCATGTAGTGCGTCGTCATCACGATGGTGCGCCCCTGCCGGTGGAGATCGCGCAGCACGTCCCACAGCGCGAGGCGCGCCTGCGGGTCCAGCCCGACCGTCGGTTCGTCGAGGAAGAGGACGTCGGGCTGATGGATCAGCGCACGCGCGATCATCAGCCGCTGCTGCTGGCCCCCCGACAAGGCGTCCACCTTCTCCTTCGCCTTCTCGGCGATGCCCAGCTGCTCCAGCAGTGCCATCGCGCGTCGTTCGGCCTCTCCGCGCGCGATGCCGAAATAGGCGGCATGAAAGACGAGGTTCTCGAGCACGTCGAGGCCGCGATCGGGATTGGCTCGCTGCGGCACGACCCCG
>DASSIC010000666.1:0-4838 GCA_035692325.1 Gemmatimonadaceae bacterium
ATGGGCACAACTATACGCTCGACGTGAGCGTGCAGGGACCGATCGACGCGCGCACGGGCTACGTGATCGACCTCGGCGTCCTCAAGCGGCTCGTCGAGGAGCGGGTGGTGAACAAGATCGACCACAAGAACTTCAATCTCGACGTCGACTTCATGCGCGGCGTGATCCCGACGTCGGAGAACATCATCGTCGCCATCTGGCGCGAGCTCGAGCCGGCGATCCGTCCGAGCCGGCTCACGCGGCTGGTGCTGTGGGAGACGACGAACAACTATGTCGAGTACTCCGGTGAGTAAGCGCGCGGCGGTGACGCCCCTCGCGTCGGTCCGCGCACCGTCGCTCCAGCTCGAGGACGCGGCGCCCACCGCCGCCTACGCCGCGCTCGTCCGCGACCAGCTCGCCCTGCTCGGCGAGGATCCGGAGCGCGAGGGGCTGCTCCGCACGCCCGAGCGCGTGGCCAAGGCGATGGGCTTCCTCACCCAGGGCTACACCATGACGCTCGACGACGTCGTGGGCGACGCGCTGTTCGAGGAGGAGCACGAGAACATGGTGATGGTGCGCGACATCGAGCTGTACTCGCTGTGCGAGCACCACATGCTCCCGTTCTTCGGGAAGGCGCACGTCGCGTACATCCCGAACGGACGCATCGTCGGCCTGTCCAAGCTGCCGCGCGTGGTGGAGATGTTCGCGCGGCGCCTCCAGGTGCAGGAGCGGCTGACCGAGCAGGTGGCCAAGGCGATCGAGGAGGTGCTCCAGCCGCGCGGCGTCGGTGTGGTGATCGAGGCGTTCCACATGTGCATGATGATGCGCGGCGTGGAGAAGCAGAACTCGCGCACCATCACGTCGGCACTCCGCGGCGTGTTCCGCGACGACGGCAAGACGCGCGACGAGTTCCTGCGCCTCGCGCACGCGTCGGGACGGTGACGGCACAACCGCTCGCCGGGCGCACGGCGATCGTCACCGGCGCCTCGCGCGGCATCGGCGCGGCGATCGCGCGGCGCCTCGCCGCCAGCGGCGCGCGCGTGGCGCTGCTGGCGCGCAGCGAGCAGGTGCTGCGCGCGCTCGCGCGCGAGCTCGGCGGCGCGGCGGTCGCCGTCGTGGCCGACGTCTCGCATCCCGACGCGGCCGTGCAGGCGCTCGCCGCCCTCGGCGTGGACGCGCCCGACATCCTCGTCAACAACGCCGGCGCCTTCTTCGTCACCCCCGCGCACGAAACATCGGTCGAGGCATTCCGCGATGCCCTCGAGCTCAATCTCACCGCGCCCTTCGCGTTCGTGCGCGCCGTGCTGCCGGCGATGCGGCAGCGCGGCGCGGGACACGTGGTCACCATCGGCTCCATCGCCGACCGGGTGGCCTTCCCCGGCAACGCCGCCTACGCCGCGAGCAAGTTCGGGCTCCGCGCGATGCACGAGGTGCTCCGCGCTGAGCTCAAGGGCACCGGCGTGCGGGCCTCGCTCGTTTCACCGGGACCGGTGGACACGCCGCTCTGGGATGCCGTGGATCCCGGCGTTCGGGTCGGCCACACGCCGCGCCAGGACATGCTCCCGGCCGACGCCGTCGCCGATGCGGTGCACTACGTCGTCACCGTACCCGTCGCCGTGAACGTGGACGAGCTGCGTCTGTCGCACAGCTGATCCGGACCGCGGCTCGCTAGATTCCGCGCATGTTCATCGAGCTGGTCGACGCGCTGCGCTGCCCGGTGCCGCACGAGGAGAGCTGGCTCGTCGCCGCCAGCACGCGCATGGCATTCCGGCATATCGTCGAAGGGACGCTCGGCTGTCCCGTATGCCAGGCGCAGTATCCGGTGCATCGCGGCGTCGTGGACTTCCGTCGCGCCAGCCACGCGACGCTGCCGCCCGACGTGCCGCCCGACGAGGGGCAGGCGACGCGACTCGCCGCCTTTCTCGATCTCACCGACCGCACCGGCTTTGCCCTGCTGCTCGGCGGCTGGAGCGTGCACGCGCCCCTGGTCCGTGGGATCGCCGAGACGCCGCTCCTCGTGGTCGATCCGCCGGACGGGATGGAGGGCGAGCCCGGCATCTCGGTGATCCGCTGCGACGGCGTGCTGCCGCTCGCCGTGGGGGCGTCGCGCGGCACGGCCATCGACGGCGGAGACGAGGCGCGCATCGCGTCCGCCGTGCGCGCCACGAGGGCGAACGGCCGGCTCGTCGCACCGGTCACGGTGCCGCTGCCGAGCGGCGCCACGGAGCTGGCGCGCGACGAGTCGGTGTGGGTGGCCGAGCGCGAGGCGGCTGCCTCGGCGCTCGTCACCCTCCACGTGCGGCGCGGGAGCTAGACGCCGACCGGCTCGTGCTCCTCGGCGTACAGCGCGTCGATCACCGGCTTGTACGTCTTGTCGATCACCCGGCGCTTGACCTTGAGCGTGGGTGTGAGCTCGCCCCGCTCCACCGAGAAGTCGTGCTCCAGCAGGGCGATCTTCTTCGGCATCTCGTACTTCGCGAGCCCGCCGAGCCGACCGAGGACTTCCTTCTCCATCTTCGCCTTGATCGTCGGCATCTGGAGGAGCTGTGCCCGGTCGGTCCAGATGATGTTCTTGAGCTTCGCGTAGCGCTCGAGCTGTTCCCAGTTGGGCACGACGAGCACGGCGGGGAACTTCCGCTTGTCGCCGATCATGACCGCCTGACTGACGTATTTGTTGGTCTTGATCAGGTTCTCGATCGGCTGCGGCGCGACGTTCTTGCCTCCCGCCGTGACGATGATGTCCTTCTTGCGGTCGGTGATCGCGAGGAAGCCGTCCCGCAGCTCGCCGATGTCGCCGGTGTGGAGCCATCCGTCGGCATCGATCGCCTCGCGCGTCGCGTCGGGCTTGTTGTAGTAGCCCTTCATGACGTGCGGGCCTCGCGTGAGGATCTCGCCGTCCGCGGCGATCGTCACCTCGACACCCCGGATCGGCTTGCCCACCGTGCCGATGCGGAAGGCGTCGGGAGTGTTCACCGCGATCACCGGCGAGGTCTCGGTGAGACCGTATCCTTCGAGGATCTCCAGTCCCGCGGCGTAGAAGAACTTGTTGATCTCGGGTGAGAGCGGTGCGCCACCGGAGACGAAGTAGCGCAGCCGCGCGCCCGTGCGCGTCTTGAGCTTGGAGAAGACGAGCTTCTGTGCAATGCCGTACTGGAAGGCGAGCAGCCCCTTTGGCGTCCCCCCCGCGAGACGGACGTCGGCCCACCGCTCCGCCACGCCGCGCGCCCAGAAGAAGATGCGCTTCTTGACCGCGCCGCCGGCGAGGGCGTTCTCCAGCACGCGCGCATACATCTTCTCGTAGAGCCGCGGCACCGAGAGCACGAGCGTCGGCCGAACCGTCTGCATGTCGATCGGCACGGTGTCGATCGACTCCGCGTAGGCGATGGAGCACCCGACGTGGAACATCAGGTAGTGGCCGGCCATCCGCTCGAAGATGTGCGAGAGCGGCAGGAAGCTGAGCCCCGTATCGTTCCCGGCGAACGGAATCGCTTCCGCCGACGCCATCACGTTCGAGTACAGATTGTCGTGCGTGAGCATCACGCCCTTCGGCTCGCCCGTCGTGCCGGACGTGTAGATCAGCGTGGCGAGATCGTCCGGCTTCACGGCCATCGCATGCTCGCGGTACAGCGCGCGGCGAGCATCGGTGTCGATCGTCGCCCCGCGCGCCTCCAGCTCGGCGAGGGTGTGATCGGCACCCGCGTGGCGCTCGGGAGCGAAGGTGATCACGTAGCGCAGCGCGGGCAGCGTCGCGCGGCACTGCGCGACCTTGGCGGCCTGCTTCTCGTCGCTGACGAAGACCGCAACGGCGCCGGCGTCGCGCAGGATGTACGCCGCCTGCTCGGCCGGCAGGTTGGGGTACAGCGGCACGTCGGCGAGCGACATCGTGAGGCAGGCATAGTCGGCGATCGCCCACTCGGGACGGTTCTCCGACATGATGCCCACGCGATCGCCGACCTGCACGCCGAGATCGGCCAGCCCCAGCCCGGCGCGCCGCACCCGCTCGGCCAGTGCACGGCTGGAGATCGGCTTGTAGACGCCGTTCACCTTGTACTGCAGCGCGTCGGGCTTGTCGTGCCGCTCGACCGCGTCGAAGAACAACTTCGTGAGGGTACCGGGCGGCGCGTTGCGCGGACCACCGGATGAGATCATCGCTACCTCCGACTTGTTGAGGCGGCCGCGGCGGCGCGGTCGCACGCTCGGGGCGATAATACGATGGAAGACGGGGGGACCGCCACCAGCAGGTGGCTGGCTACTGCTTGATGTCCACCACGAACCGAACGGGGCTCCCCGCCAGCGGCTTCGCGTCGTGAAGCCGCCGCGCCGAGGCACTGACGTAGACCCGCTGGACGCCACTCCCCGCCACCACGAGCAGCTTTCGCATCGCGGTGCCCGCCGCCGACGTGGTGTCTACGGCGACCGTCGAATCCGGGCGGAGCGGCAGCGCGCTGTCGTTGACGAGGATCGCGCTCCCCGACGGCAGGGTCGCGGGCACGAGGCTGTCGATGCGATACCGCACGATGATGCCGGTGATCGTCGCGCTCGCACCCTTGTACGTGCCGGTCACCGTCACCGGCAGATCCTTGAGCACGGGAAGCGCGAGTGGGACGTCGCCCGCCGGATCGTCGGCGCGAGCGATGGTTGTCGGCTCGGGGACGACCAGCAGGCTGACCACGCTCGTCTGCAGCCGCTCACCGATCCGCCCCACGATCTGCACGGTGCCCGTCGCGGTGTCGTTCGCGACGACGAAACCGGTGGCGCTGTCGATCTTCACGAGCGACGGCAGCGTGGTGGGGAGGAAGAACACCGACAGCCCCGTCACTTCCTGCGAGTCCCGCGTGAAGGCCTGGATGCGCAGCGGC
>DASSIC010000667.1:0-2902 GCA_035692325.1 Gemmatimonadaceae bacterium
ATCCGTGACGGGGCGATGGACAATCTCGTCACCGATGAGGTCGCACCGCTCCTGATGCTTCCCATCGGGTTGGCGCTGCGAAAGAGAGCATGAGCCGAGACGCCGAATGATCGAGATCAATCTTCTCCCCGGCACGAAGAAAAAGAGCCGCAGGGGCGGCGGCGGTGGTGGAGGTGGCGGTGGGTCGAGCCTCTCCCTGCCGAAGGTGGACTTCGCCGCGTGGATCGAATCCATGCGCGAGCGCATCCGCGAACCCTGGCTCATCGGAGCCGTGGTCGTGTGTGCGATCGCTGCTGCCGGCATCGGCTTCCTCTACGTGCGGCAGGCGGCGCGGGAGTCGAGTCTCGAGCAGGCGCTTCAGAAGGCGGTGCAGGACTCCACGCGCTTCGCGTCGGTGCTGCGCGAACGCGAGATGGCAGAGGCCAAGCGCGACACGGTCCTCCGCTCGCTCAATCTGATCCGCGCCATCGACGACGACCGCTTCGTGTGGCCGCACGTGATGGACGAGGTGAGCCGCGCGCTGCCGCCGTACACCTGGATCGTGTCGCTCGGATTCACCGGCGCCGGCCAGGGTCAGCAGGCGATCACCACGGTCGCTGCGGCACCGGCGGCCGAGCCGGGCAAGCGTCGCAAGCTCGTGCAGACGGTGATTCCGCGCGACTCGGTTCGCGTACGCGTCGTCGGCAACACGGTCGACATCCAGGCGCTCACGCGCTTCATGACGCAGCTCGAGGCATCGCCCTTCCTCGCCCAGGTACAGCTGGCGAAGTCGGAGCGGGCGATGGATAACGGCAAGGAAGTCACGCAGTTCCAACTGGACATGCTCTATTCACGCCCGGACCCCGCGCTCGTGCGCCGTGTGCCGTTGGCCGTTTCGGTGAGGTAGCAGATGGCGCTCCTGCCTACGCGCGATCGTGACAAGTACGCGCTCGTCGCCGTCATCGCGGCGATCGGAATCATGTACGCCTACTACACCTATCTCTGGCAGCCGAAGGACGAAGAGCTGACGGCAAGCCAGGCACACGTCGACTCGCTCGTCGTCGTGAACCAGCGCGCCAAGTCGGAGCTCGCCCAGGGCAAGACCCAGGAGCTCAAGGCGGAAGCGGAGCGGTTCGCGAACGATCTCGAGGTGATGCGTCGGCTCGTCCCCACGGGGAACGAAGTGCCCGCGCTCCTCGAGCAGGTGTCCACGGCGGCGCGTCGCGTCGGCCTCGACATCGCGGACGTGCAGCCCCTGCCGCTCCTGCAGGGTGACCAGTACGACGCCTACAAGTACCGCCTCAGCATGCGCGGCGACTATCACCAGATCGGCACGCTGCTCACCAACATCGGGTCGCTCCAGCGCATCGTGGCGCCGATCAATCTGACGCTCGCTCCGGTGCAGGTGCCGGGCGGGGTGAAGCGCGCGCGCATGCAGCCGGTCGAAGCGCGCTTCGAGATCCAGACCTATGTCGCGCGGAACGTCGTCGTGCCGCCCACGCGCGTGAAGGGTGGCGGCGACTCGGAACCGTCGAAGCCGGGAGAGAGGCTGTGAGCCGCCAGCAGATGATCACGTTCGCGAGCGCGCTGCTCGCCGCGGCCTCGGCCGCCGGCGCGCAGAGCATGCCGAACATCAACGCGCCCAAGCAGGCGGCGCAGCGCGCGGCGGCCGCCGCCAACGCGCAGCTGTCGGCGCAGACGGGGCAGGCGCTGCCGACGCGCAGTGGACCGCCCGCCGCACCGGCGCGGACCAGCGCCACGCCGGCGTCGGCCACCACCGCTGCACAGGCCAAGCCTGCCGCGGGCGTGCCCCCCCTTGCGCCGGCCGCCGCTCCCGCGACGCCGCAGGTGACCCGCGAGATCTTCGTCTACAACGAAGCGGGTCGTCGCGATCCCTTCTTCTCGCTCATTCTCACCGAAGACCTGCGCCCGTTGCTCTCCGACCTCAAGCTCGTCGGAGTGCTGTACGAGGCGTCCGGGCGTCGGAGCGTCGCGATCTTCCGCGACCTCGCCACGAATGCGCAGTACCGCGTGCAGACCGGCATGCCGCTCGGCCGGATGCGTGTTGCCCAGATCAAGCCGAAGGGCGTGATCTTCACGATCGACGAGTTCGGGCTCAGCCGTCAGGACTCCCTGATGTTGTCGGATTCACTCAAGGCGAGGATTAGATGAAGCGAGTCCTGGCGGTCTTCATTGCCGCGGTCGTTGCAGCAGGCACCACTGCCAGCGCAGCGTCCGCCCGCCCGGCCGAGGGCGCAGTCACTTCCCTCACCGTGGCGCCGGTCGCCGGCAAGGCGGAGCTGGTCATCGGTGTCTCGGGCGCCGTGAAGGTGAGCGAGTTCACCCTCAAGTCGCCCGACCGCGTCGTCATCGACATCGACAACGCGACGCTCGGCCTCGCGCCGACCGGCTACGACAAGGTCGCGCGTGGCGGAGTGACCGACGTGCGCTACTCGCAGTTCCGCAAGAACACCGTTCGCGTCGTGGTCTACCTCGACGCCGAGCGCCCATACAAGGTGTGGCGCACGGTCGGTCAGGTGCATGTCGCCGTCACGTCCGAGCCCGCGGCGCAGTTCGCCGTCTGGAAGCTCGGCGCCGACGCTGGGCCGAGCACGTCGCTCGCCTCGGGTCCCGACCGTCTCGCCGACAAGCTGACGGCACCGAAGCCGGCGGCCGACAAGCCGGCGCCCGCGCCGACCACGCCCGCCCAGGCCGCGCGCACCACCACTGCCGCCGCGCCGTCGCAGGCGCCCGCGCAGGCGAAGCCCGCGCCCGCCGCTGAAACGCCTGCCCGCTTCGCCGACAACCCGGCGCCCGCTCCGGCGCGCGCCGAGCCGGCCGAGGACACGCGGCCGATGCGCACGGTCGTGCAGCAGTCCACGCTCACGCAGCAGCGCTCTCCGCAGCCGCGCATCTCCGTCAC
>DASSIC010000668.1:0-3566 GCA_035692325.1 Gemmatimonadaceae bacterium
GTCACCTTCGTCACCGGCATGACGATCGACGAGCTCACCGCGGAGGGTACGGTCGCCGCTCGGCGCGGCGCGGCGCTGCACGCCACCCTGTTCGTGCTTGGCTTCACCCTCGTCTTTCTCACGCTCGGCGCGACGGCGACCGCGCTCGGCGACACGATGAAGCGCTCCCTTCCGCTGCTCCAGCAGATCGGCGGAGTCGTGGTCGCGCTGCTGGGCCTTTCCATGCTCGGTGTGCTGCGCCTGCCCGCGCTCATGCGCGACACCCGCGTGCACATCGCGCGCAAGCCGGCGGGGATGCTCGGCTCGGTGCTCGTGGGTGTCGCCTTCGGCGCCGGCTGGACCCCGTGCGTGGGACCGGTGCTCGCCACCATCCTGCTGTACGCCGGCATGCGCGAGTCCATGACGCACGGCATGCTGCTGCTCGGCGCCTACGCCATGGGACTCGGCATTCCATTCTGGTTCGCCGCCGTCGGCCTGAACTGGTATCTCGCCGGCGCGCGCCATCTCAGGCGATGGATGCGCCCGATCGAGATCGTCTCGGGCGCGCTGCTCCTCGTGTTCGGCATCCTGCTCTTCACCGGGCGCTTCGCGCTCGTATCGAGCTACCTCGCCGGCTTCGGCCAGCTCATCAACGTGGAGTCCTGAACGACATGAGATTCACCTCGACGCGCGCCGCCGCCGTCGCGATGCTCGCCGCACTCGGCGCATGCGGCAACGGGAGCGACGCACGGACCGCGCGTGATTCGGCCATCCAGCCGGTCGTCGCCCACGAGCCGACACCCGACACGAGCGCCGCGACCCCCGCTCGAACCACTGCTCCGGCAGCCACCAGGCGACCGGCTCGCTCGGGACCGCGGCACGTCGCGATCGCCGGCGTCGACCTGACCGGCATCGGCTACGATCAGGGCAGCGTGAACGCCCCGGTCGTGGTGATCGACTTCAGCGACTTCGGCTGCCCCTACTGTGCGCAGTTCACCCGCGAGACCTATCCGGTCATCGAGCGGGAGTACGTGAAGACGGGCAAGGTGTTCTTCAAGTACGTGCCCTTCGTCGTCGGCATGTTCCCACACGCCGCCGAGGCCACTAGGGTCGCGGAATGCGTGGGCGACCAGGGCCGCTTCTGGGCGATGGCCGATCACCTCTATGAGGCGCAGCGCGAGTGGAAGCGCGCCAGCGATGCGCGCGCGCTCCTGGTCGGCATCGCCGGCGTCGTCGGGGCGGACACCAGCGTCGTGTCGCAGTGCTACCGCGACGGCCGGAGCGAGCGGCGCACGGCACGCGCCAACGACGCCGCGAACACGCTCGGCGTGCGAGTCACGCCGTCCTTTCTCGTGAACGAGCGGCCGATCCAGGGCGCGCTTCCCCTTGCCGAGTTCCGGAAGGTGATCGAGGCCGCGCTCCTCGTGGCGCAGCTGCACCGGTAGATCGCCGAGGGTGTCCGTCTTTGCCTGATCTCGCCATCAGCGATGCAGCGTCACCATAGCTGAGGGAAGGATGAGCCAGCGCGCGGGCAGGCGCGCGACCACAGCGAACGCCGGAGATGCCGAACATGCATGCCTCGATCAGGTGTACCGTCGCACCGAATCATCGTGTCGTCCGCCTCGCGGCGGTCTGCCTCACCCTTGCGGCATGCGGTGGTGAGCCGAAGTCCCAGGCGGCCGAGAGCGCGAATGCGGCAGCGACGGCGGCCACTCCCGCCGCCACGACGCCGGCGCCGGTCACACCCGCGCCCGCGGCCGCCCCCGCCGCCGCCGAAGTCGCGATCACGGGAAAGACGCACGAAGTGCGCATGATCGGGGACGCGACCGGCTATCGATTCGACCCCGTCAACCTCACGATCAAGGCCGGCGACGGTGTTCGGTGGACCTTCGTGTCGGGGGGTCCGCACAACGTGTCGTTCTGGGCGGACAGCATTCCGGGTGGTGCGGCGGCACAGCTCAATGCCGCAATGGCCAAGCAGATGAGCCCACTCACCGGCCCGCTCATGCTGCAGCCGAACGAGACCTACACGATCTCCTTCGGAGGCGCGGCCAAGGGGACGTACCGGTATTTCTGCACGCCGCACCTCGCGCTGGGCATGAAGGGAACGATCACCGTGCAGTAGCACCGGCGCTCCCGATTTCCGGTGCCGCCGCCGCGGCACGCAATAGGCATATTCGCATCTCGTCACGGTGGGGATTTCCGGTCCCGGTCGAGGCGGATACGACCATGCTGCATCCATTCATCAGCTCGCCGTACGCGGGCGGACATCTGCTCCCCGCGCCCGTACTGGCGTTCAGCACGTCGCTGCACGCGGCGCTCATCTACGCCGCGGTCACCTCCTCCGGCCTCGCCCCTCGACCGCACGTGGCGGTGGAGACGATCGAGATCGTGCACTTCGCCGATCTGCCCGTCCGGCGCGCACCGAGTCGGGCGACGCACGCCGTCCGTCGCGCGTCGCAGGTGCTGTCCGCCGCCAGCGAGCAGGAGCTCCGGCTGCCGGATCTCCCCCTCTCGTTCGACGTCGTGCTCCCCGATCCGCCGGCGATGCCCGACTTCGCCCCCGACGCGACCGCCACGGAGCTCGGATACCCCACCGGGATCGCCGACGACGTGCTGCACCTCGGCCTGGGCGGCGCGGGCGGTGGGCGCGGCATGCGCGACGGCGCATTCGACGAAACGTCCGTCGAGCGCCGCGCCACGCCGCTGCGCGACAACCTTTCCCCGCTCTACCCGCCGCGCATGGTCGGTCGCCACGTCGAGAGCCGGTTCGAGGTCATCTTCGTCGTCGACACCACCGGCACCGTGGACGAGCGAACGATCGAGTGGCCGCGAGCGGTGCAGGAGGATTTCACGCGGGCGGTCGCCGCGGTGCTGACGAAGTGGCGCTTCGTGCCGGCACAGGTGGGCGGACGGTTCGTGCGGCAGCGCGTCTCGCAGCCGTTCATCTTCCGGATGGACGGCCGCTAGGCGGCGCCTGGAGATCGATGCGGTAGCGCAGGCTCTCCGCGCCGCCGTACCCCTCCGGCTTGTTGAACCGCTCGACGACGCGTCCCCCGTTGGCCTCGATCACCCGCTGCGAGGCGACGTTCGACAGGTCCGTCGTCAGCTCGACGTACGGCAGCCCCACCGCGCGCGCCTCGGGGAGGATGTCGGCCAGCGCCCGCGTCGCATAGCCGAGCCCGCGCTTCCACGGCACCACCGCGTAGCCGATGTGCCCGAGGCAGGTCGGCGGCAGATCCGGTGTGCCGGGCTGCCAGCGGAAGCCGATCGTCCCGCAGAACTCGCCGTCCCACATCCATTTGTGGAGCCCCGGCAGACGCTGCACCGTCCGCCCGTCGGGCAGCATGATCGCTGGCCCCTTCGCCTCGCGATCCACCTGCTCGGCGAGAAACTGGTCGGGGCTCTCGGCGATGCGCGCGAGCTCCTCCTGCGCCGCCTCGGGGCGGAGGTTGTCGGGCGACCAACCGCGCTCGAGTGCGCGCTTGTACTCGGGGAGATATGTCGCAGCCGGCCAGACGAGCTGCATCGAAACGTTGCTCGATGTGGAACACCATGATACGTCCGACGTGGGACGTGGGACGTGG
>DASSIC010000669.1:0-2058 GCA_035692325.1 Gemmatimonadaceae bacterium
TAAGCGGAGAACCGCGAACCGTGAACGGTGAGCTCTCAGGAAGGTGTGAGCGGTCAGCGGGCAGGGCTGAGGCATGAGCGGGGACTGCGACAGCACTCACGCCTGGCGGTCGGAGCCGTACGTCCTTGGTCGCGCTGCCTGACCGCTCCCTGCTGAACGCTCATGGCTTCCCGACACCCTCGCGCGCGATCGTCAACGCTCTCGCGCAGCGATGCGTTTTCAGTGCAGCCGGTTCCAGCCCGATCCCACCCGAGGACATACTCGATGCAGGCTTCCACCAGTTCGGCGCTGCGGCGCTGGCCTCTCGCGTTCGCGATGGCCGGTGCCCTGGTGCTGCAGGCTCCCGTCGCGCGCGCCCAGACACACGTCACGTCGCCCAGGGAGCAGTTCGGCTTCAACATCGGTGACGACTACAAGCTGGCCAACTACACCCAGTTCGAGCAGTACTGGCGCAAGCTCGCCACGCAGTCGAACCGGATGAAGCTCGTCGAGATCGGGAAGTCGGCCGAGGGACGCCCGCAGCTGATGGCGATCATCTCGTCGCCGGCCAATCTCGCGAAGCTCGACCGCTACAAGGCGATCTCGCAGCGCCTCGCGCACGCCGAGGGGCTCACCGATGCGCAGGCGCATGCGCTGGCGCGCGAGGGCAAGGCGGTGGTGTGGATCGACGGCGGACTGCACGCCACGGAGGTGCTGGGCGCGGCGCAGCTGATCGAGACGGTCTACCAGCTGCTGAGCCGCACCGACGCCGAGACGATGCGCTTCCTCGACGACTGCATCATCCTGGCGGCGCACGCGAATCCGGACGGGATGGAGCTCGTCTCGAACTGGTACATGAAGGACGCCGACACGCTGAAGCGGGCGATGAACATCCCGCGCCTGTACCAGAAGTACGTGGGGCACGACAACAACCGCGACTTCTACATGTCGAACCAGCCGGAGACGCAGAACATCAACCATGCCCTGTATTGGGAGTGGTATCCGCAGATCGTGTACAACCACCACCAGACCGGCCCCGCCGGCACGGTGATGTTCGCCCCGCCGTTCCGCGATCCGTTCAACTACAACTTCGATCCGCTCGTGCCGGTGGAGCTCGACCTCGTGGCGGCGTCGATGCATTCGCGGTTCGAGGCGGAAGGGAAGCCGGGCGTCACGATGCGCTCCGGCTCGACGTACTCCACCTGGTGGAACGGCGGGCTGCGCACGACGCCGTACTTCCACAACATGATCGGCCTGCTGACGGAGACGATCGGCAATCCGACGCCGCAGACGATCCCGTTCATCCCGGATCAGCAGCTGCCGCGCGCCGACCTGCCGTATCCCATCGCGCCGCAGCGCTGGCACTTCCGGCAGTCGATCGAGTATTCGCTGACGGCGAACCGCGCCGTGCTCGACATCGCGTCGCGCGAGCGGGAGAACCTGCTGTACAACATCTACCGGATGGGCCGCAACTCGATCGAGCGCGGCAGTCGCGATACCTGGACGGCGAGCCCCAGTGACATCGCGGCGGTCAAGAAGGCGATCGAGGACGACCGCGCCTCGGCGACGGCCGCCGCTCCCGCCGCCGCCGCCGGTAGCGGCGCGGGCGCGGTGGGCGATCCGATCTTCCAGTTCGGCCGCGGCGCCGACCCGAAGTACTACACAGAGTTGCTTCGCAATCCCGCGCACCGCGATCCGCGCGGCTACATCCTGCCGAGCGACCAGCCCGACTTTCTCACGGCGACGAAGTTCGTCAACACGCTGCGGCACGTCGGCGTCACGGTGCACCGGGCGACCACCCCGTTCACCGTCGCAGGGAAGCGCTATCCCGCCGGTTCGTACGTCGTGAAGTCGGCGCAGGCGTTCCGGCCGATGGTGCTCGACATGTTCGAGCCGCAGGATCACCCGAACGACTTCGCCTACCCGGGCGGACCGCCGAAGCGTCCGTACGACAACGCCGGCTACACGCTCGCCTACCAGATGGGCGTGCAGTTCGACCGCATCCTCGACGGATTCGACGGGCCCTTCCAGGAGATCAAGGGGCTCGCCACGACGCCGGCTGGCCGCGTGACGGACGTC
>DASSIC010000670.1:0-3856 GCA_035692325.1 Gemmatimonadaceae bacterium
CGACGGCCTGCTCCGGCAGCCAGGCGGCGCCGTGAAAGTGCACGACGAGATCGACCACGCCACGCGAAGTTGCGTGCGCGGGCACGAGGAGCTCGGCCGGCTTGCCTGCTGGTCCGACGAAGGAGCGCACCGTGCCGCGAAGGGGCTTCTGCACCAGGCGCTGGTGCGCGCGCGTCGTCTCCGACATCGGCGACGGGTTCTGCGTCGTCGCCGCCTGCTGAGCGACGCCGGGCCACGCGATGACGCCAAGCATCGTCAGCGCGACAGCGAATGTCGCGCAAGATCCGATCGGCGGAGCGGAGTAGGTCATCGTCCTCGAGCGCTTGTCTGGTCTTCTACTTCACACCTGATTCGACGCGGCGGCGCAGCGTCTCGGTATCCTCGTTCCACCAGCCGCGCGTGTCACAGAAGAACAATACGCTGCGAGCGGCGCGATACACGCTGTCGAGGAACGCGGCCTGGTCGGTGAGCCAGCTCGGGCCGACGGCATGCTCGCCCTCCGTACGCTCCTCCACACAAGCGATCCGCCACGCCCCCGCCTGCTCGGCCTGTACGGTGAAGGAGTACGGCCCGTCCATGAACCGGCATCGCGCGATGGTGTCGTTCGCCGGTACGGTTCGCGCGAGACGCTGAAGCTCGGCGCTCCACGCACCGAGCAGCGTCACGGGGAAATCGGACCAGCCGACCTCCGGAAAGTCCGATTGGGATTCGGGGCTTCCATCGCGCAGCCACACGCGGCCGGTGATGGAGCCGCGTGCGTCGCGCTCCAGCGTCTCCGGCTCCACCACGACTTCGACGCGGGGGAGCGCCCGCGTCACTTCTTCGCGGCGTGCGCGGCGTTGTCGACGATGCTCTTCGCGCCCTTGGCGTGCGCGCAGTGCGCGCAGCAGTAGAACGTGTTGTTCGCCTCGATCCCGTGGCCGACGATCTTGCAGCCGCAGTGCGCGCAGATCGGGGCGAGCTTGTGGATCGCGCACTCGAAGCTGTCGAACGTGTGGGTTACTGCCGCGGTCACGACCTGGAAAGCCATCGCGTAGTCATTGCCGCACACCTCGCACTTCGCCATACCGCCTCCTGGCAGGAATTGGCCGACTCCTCAACAAGGGTCGTGCCGGACGCCCCGACCTTCATCTCGCCAATCTGGTGCGTCCACCGCGTCCGGCGATTCCCAGACTGCGCAGGGCGCCGCTCAGCGCCAGCAGCCATCCAATGGGATACGGCAGCAGCACCAGCGCCCACCAGTTCGAGCGACCAGTCTGCCCGCCAAACCCGCCGACCGCGCTGAGGCCCCACAGCGTCCCGACGCCGAGCGCCACCAGCGCCAGCGCCCAGGCGAGCTGCCGGCGCGCGGCAAGATGGCCGGCGAACGCCGCCCCCGCGAGCAGCGCCGCCGCGGCCAGGATGATGAGTGAACCTTCCAGCGGGTCCACCGTCCCGAGAATCAGCGCGGCGAGACCGACGAAGAGCAGCCGCCGAGGCCAGCCTTTGACGTCCATCGCGAACCTCCCAGTGCACGACGCTGCTCGCAGGGTGCATCGGGAACGCCGCAAGCGCTGTCAGGCAATCGGCCGACACACCTCGTAGTGCAGCTGCACCAGGCCATCGTCGAACCGTTGGACGGAGCGCAGGTCGAGAGACACGTGCCGATGACGCCGCGCGATCAGCGGGATGCCATCGCCGATGAAGACCGGGACGACGCTGATGACGAACTCGTCGATCGCCTGCTCGTCGAGGAAGGACGCGATGAGCTCGCCCCCACCCATCAGCCAGATGTCCTTGCCGGGGCTCTCGCGAAGACGGCTCACGAATGGGCCGATCGGTCCGCTCACGAACTCCACGCCCGTCGGCGCGTCGGGCGGCGGCGCCTGTCGGGAGAAGACGATGTATCGCCTCTTCGCGTTGAACTTTTCCCCCAGCCCTAGCGCGGCGTCGTACGTCCTGCGGCCGAGCACCTCGGTGTCGATCGTCCGCATGAACGCATTCATGCCGTAGAAGCCCTTCGGAGCGGGGCGGGAGGTGAGCCACTCGATGTCACCATCGGGCCGCGCGATGTACCCGTCCGCGCTGGTCGCGATGTGGACGATGATCTTTCGGCGCGTCGTAGTGCTCACGGCATCGGCTCCGTTACGTGCCTACGCTCCCACTGCATAAATGCCCGACTTCCCCTCACCCACCCGCCACCGCCACGCCATGATCACGGCGCCGAGCACCATGAACCCCAGCGCGATCACCTGCGCGTAGGTGAGCCCCGCCACGAACCGATCGTCCTTGGCCCGCAGGAACTCGATCAGGAAGCGCTCGACGCCCATCAGCACGCAGTACACGCCGAACAGCCATCCCTCGGCATGCGCGTGATCGCGCCAGCGCCAGAGCACACCGAAGATCGCGAGACCCATCGCCACCTCGGCGAGCTGCGTCGGATACACCGACAGCACGGTCGCCGGCGCGACACCCGCCGGCACGGTGATGCCGAAGTCGCGGGCCATGATCCCCGCCGTGCTTGGCGGTGCACCGTCCGGGAAGGCGACGGCAAGAAAGCCATTCCACGGCCGACCGTAGTCGTCGCCGATCGCCCAGCAGCCGGTGCGGCCGATCGCGTAGGCGCCAGCCAACGCGGGCGCCGACACGTCGGCCATCCTGGCGAGGCCGGCGCGCTTGTGCAGCACGACGCCCATCACCGCGAGCGCGCCGCCGATGAAGCCCCCCCAGTACACGAAGCCGCCGCGATCCAGGATCGCGTCCCAGTGACCGAGGATCACCACGTAGTAGAGCTTCGCGCCGAGCAGCCCGCCGATGAGCGCGGCGAACACCATGTCGGCCATCGGCGCCGGGTCGTGCCCGCGCCGCACGAGCTCGCGCTGCGCCACCACCTGCGCCACGACGAAGCACATCAGGATCGCGATCCCGAAGCCCGTGATCTGGAGCGGGCCGAGATTGTACGCGAACGGATGATGGATGATCGGGTGCGGCAGCGTCATGCGGTCACGAGGCCGGGGAGGGGGAGCGACGCGAAGGCGTTGAGGTCGAGCGGCGCGCGCTCGCCGCGCTCGAAGTGGAACAGGCCGGCGCGCGCGATCATCGCCGCATTGTCGGTCGCGAGCCGCGCACTCGGCGCATACACCTCGGCTCCGAGCCGGCCCATCCGCGCGCGCATGGACTCGGCCAGGGTGCGATTCCCGGCCACGCCGCCGCCGAGCACGACCCGCGTGCGCCCATGCTGCTCCACGGCGCGTGCCGTCTTCTCGACGAGCGTCTCCACCAGCGCGTCGTGGAAGGCGCGCGCGATGTGCGGTGCATCGTCGGCGGTACCGGCGCGAACGGCGTGCAGCACCGCCGTCTTGAGCCCGCTGAACGAGACGTCATAGTAGTCGTCGTCGCCCGGGAGCTGATTGCGGCGGAGCATGGGACGCGCGAAGCGGAAGCGCGACGGATCGCCTTCGCGCGCGAGGCGCTCCACGTGTGGACCACCGGGATAGGGGAGACCGAGCAGCTTCGCCACCTTGTCGAACGCTTCACCGGCGGCGTCGTCGCGGGTACGGCCGAGCACTCGATACTCGCCCCACGCCGGCACGTCGACGAGCATCGTGTGTCCGCCGGAGACGAGCAGGGCGGTGAAGGGGGGCACGGCGTCGCGATGCTCCAGGGCCGTCGCGAACAGGTGCCCCTCCATGTGATGCACGCCCACGGCGGGAATGCCGCGCCCGAACGCGAGGGCCTTGGCGAAGCTCACCCCCACGAGGAGCGCGCCAACCAGTCCCGGCGCGTTCGTCACCGCCACGGCATCGACGTCGCCGAGCTCCACCTTCGCGTCGGTCAGCGCCTGACGAACTACCGGGACGATGGCCGTGAGGTGATG
>DASSIC010000671.1:0-6082 GCA_035692325.1 Gemmatimonadaceae bacterium
GCCTCGAGCACGATGAACGCGCCGATCCGGTCGTCGATCGACCGGGACACGAGCCGATCATTCGGGAAGTCCATGCTGCGCGAATCGATCACGCCGGGATCGCCGATCTCGAGCCGCAGCTCCGCCTCGTCCCGCTTCTTCGCCCCGATGTCCACCCAGAGGTCGGCGAACTTGCTGGAGTGCTCGCGGTCCTCGTGCTTCATGAGATGGATGGGCTTCTTGCCCACCACGCCAAGCACGTCGCCCTTGGCGCCGAGGAAGCGGATGCGCTGGCCCACGAGCACCTGCGGATCCCAGCCACCGATCGGGGCGATGTAGACGTAGCCGTCGTCGTCGATGTACTGCACGATGACGCCGATCTCGTCGATGTGACCATCGAGCATGATCGTGACGAGGCCCGCCCCGTTCACCTCGGCCATGCTGTTGCCCGCCACGTCCACGCTCACCTTCTCCGCGAACGTCTCCGCCTCCGCCCGCCAGGCGCGGGAGGCGGCGGTCTCGTAGCCCGACGGGGCCGGCGCATCGAGAAGACGCTTCAGGAAGCTGATCGAGGACGGGCTGAGCATCGGGACGATTCGGGAAAGGGCGCGGTACCGTGCCGAATGCTAGTCCCCTCCCCGTCGTCGAGGAAGCGTGGGAACGGTTTGTTCAGCCATGCGGTTGCGCGGTCGAAGACAAGACGACAGCATGCATCCCCATGTCACTCATCTATCTCGCAATCGGCCTCGCCGCCGGACTCCTGTCCGGCCTGTTCGGCATCGGCGGCGGCATCCTCATCATTCCCGCCCTCCTGTTCTTCGGGAAGATGGAGCCGGCCATGGCCACCGGCACCTCGCTCGGCGCCCTCCTGCTCCCCGTCGGCGCCCTCGGCGCCTGGGAGTACTACAAGCACGGGCACGTGGACATTCGGGCCTCGCTGCTCATCGCCGGCGGACTGCTGGTAGGCGCGTACTTCGGTGCCCGCTTCGCGCAGGGGCTCGATCCGGCGACGGCGAAGCGCGCCTTCGCGGGACTGCTGCTGGTCGTCGCGGTGAGGTTGTGGATGACCACCTGAGGACATTCGTGCGCGAGTCGTGATGCGGAAGATGAGAACTCTCCTCACGTCACGACGTCACCAGGTCATCCCGTCTTCCCCGCGTCCGCCCTGATCGGGAAGACCGCGAAGGTGATCAGCAGCACCACGAGGCCGCCGGCGTACCAGCGCGCATCCTCCGTGAAGGCGTAGTAGATGATGCCGAACCAGGCGAGCATCTGACCGAACAGCCACGCGATGAGGCTCTCGGGGATGCCAAGCGACAGCCGCCGGCGTCGCGCCACGCCGCTGTGCCAGAAGCGCATGTCCACCAGCTGCACCAGCGCGTACAGCCACGTCATGATGCCGACGACGCGCAGCTTCCGGATGAAATCACTCGGCTGCGGCGCGGTGGCGCCGAGTGAATGCCACACCCACACCACGAGCCCGACGAAGAGCGCGATCCCGAGCAGGATCGCGCGCACGCGCACCTGCGCCACCGGCGTCAGCCACGGGTAGCGCGTCGGAGACAAGGTGGAGTCGAGCTCGGTGGAGGGATCGTGAACCATGACGCCTGCTCGTGTACGAGCCGCTTGCGGCTATTGGAGACCTACGCGCTTGTAGACCGCTTGTCCACCGATGTACGTCGCGAGGACGTTCGTACCGAGGATGTCTCGCTCGGGCACCGTCATGATGTCTCGGTCGAGCACGACGAAGTCGGCGAGCTTGCCGGGAGTCAATGAACCCATCGTCGTCTCCTGAAAGGCCGCGTAGGCGGGCCAGATGGTCATCGACTTCAGCGCCTCGTCGCGCGTCATCCGCTGTTCCGGCATCCAGCCTGCCGCGGGCCAGTTCTCGGCGTCCTGCCGCGACACGGCGCTGTGGAAGCTGAGCAGGGGATTCACCGCCTCCACGGGAAAGTCGCTGCCATTCGGCACGACGACGCCGGTGTTCAGCAGCGAGCGCCAGGCGTACGCGCCGAGCAGTCGGCCGAGTCCGAGCCGGCTTCCCGCCCAGTACATGTCGCTCGTCTGATGCACCGCCTGCATGGACGGGATCACGCCCAGCTCGGCGAAGCGGGGAATGTCGTCGTGATTGAGGATCTGCGCGTGTTCCACGCGAAAGCGGTGATCGGCCGTGGGATTGGCCTTGAGTGCCGCCTCGTACGCGTCGAGCACGACGCGATTGCCGCGATCACCGATGGCGTGGGTGTTCACCTGGAACCCGCCGCGGAGTGCGCGTGACGCGACGTCCTGGATGTGCGCCGGCGCGGTGAGCAGGAGACCGCGGTTGCTCGGGTCGTCGCTGTAGGGCTCCAGCAGCGCGGCGCCGCGAGAGCCAAGAGCGCCGTCCGCGTAGAGCTTGAAAGCGCGGATCCAGAGATGATTGTCGTACAGGCCGCTCTGCGGACCGCGCGCGAGATAATGTGTGATGGCCGCCGAGTCGTCGCTCACCATGACGTAGAGCCGGAAGGGGATCTGGCCGGCCTTCGCCATCTCTTCCATGAGATCGATCGTCGCGCGCGACTCGCCGGCGTCGTGCAGGCCGACCAGTCCCCAGCGCTGCGACTCGGTGATGGCGGCGGCGATCGCCTTGCGCGTGTCCTCGCGCGTCGGTGCGGGAATGGAACGCTCGACGAGCGACTTCGCATTGTCGATGAACACGCCCGTGGGCTCGCGCGTCGCCGTGCGCTCGATCCGCCCGCCGCTCGGGTCCACACTGGCGGCGGTCACGCCGGCGGCACGCATGGCGGCGGCATTGGCGAGCCCCGCGTGACCATCCACGCGCGTGAGCCACACCGGATTGTTCGGCAGGGCGCGGGACAGTGCCTCGTGCGTGGGGAAGCGCGTATCGCCCCACTGGTTCTGGTCCCAGCCGCGGCCGAGAATCCATTTGCCATCGGGCTGGCCCTTGGCGGCATCCACGACGCGGGCGATCACTTCATCGTACGACCTGGCGCCGACGAGATTGACGTTGCGCAGCGACTGGCCAAGGCCGAGCAGGTGCGCGTGCGCGTCCACCATGCCGGGGATCACCACGCTCCCCCCCAGATCGACGACGCGGCTCGATGGACCGCGCAGCGCCATCGCTTCGCGCACCGATCCGGTGAACAGCACCTTGCCATCGCGCACGGCCATCGCGGCGACGACGGGGCGCGTGTCGTCCACCGTATAGATGCGGGCGTTGGTGACGATCAGGTCGGCGGGGCGCTGGGCAGGCGTCTGCGCGACGAGCGGCGGGGCGAGGAGAAGTGCGGCGAGGGCAATGCGGCGCATGTGGTTCCGGTTGAGGGAACCGAAAGGTGCCGCCCGGGAAAATCGTCGGCAACCGCGCCGGCCGGGATCAGGTGCCCGGCAGCCTGGTCCAGATCACCACCGCGCCGCACGTGTAGGAGTTGAACCGCGGCGCGAACTGCGGGGGAATCGTCGCCGGTCCGGAGTACATCTCGATCGCTTCCACGTCCTGCGGCGTGAATTCGTCGGGAGATCCGTTCTCGATCCGCATGCCGTCCACCACGTACTGCGGTGGGCAGTCGCGAATGTTGCCGCTGTGGTGGAAGCGGATCACCCTGCGACCGTTGAGCGTGGCGATCGTGACGCTCGGTACCAGCCGCGCGAGATCGGTGAACTCCTGCGCCCCGCGCTTTTCGATCTCGTCGCGCGTGAGGAAGTATCCGAAGCCGCGCGAGCGTCGGTCCCAGAAGCCGGCGAGCAGCTTGTGCGACCGCGCCTCATACTCGTCTTCCACGAGCACGCCCGCCAATGTCGTGGCGAGCGCGGTGAGCGAGAACACGAGTGAGTCGGTGCGTCCCGAGCGCAGCCGCACCTCGGCGCTCGCGGGCGCGAAACCCATGCGTCGCAGCGACACCGTCGCGAGCCCGGTGGGCAGGTTGATCATCCGAAACCCGCCGGAGTCGTTGGTGCGCACCGACACGAAGTCGGCACCCTTGAAGCGGACTTCCACCGCGGGAATCGGCACGCCCGCGGAGTCGCGCACGACGCCCACGAGGCTCGCGGGGAGCTGTTGCGCGATCGCCGCGGCGAGCGGGCAGCAGCACAGGACTGCCACCATCAGGCTGCGGGGCACACGACGGACAGAGCTGGCCATGATTCCTCCAACTCCGCCGCTCGGCCGCGGGCGGCGGAGAGTTGTCGTTACCCGATCGTACGCTGCACGCGGCGCGCCACCAGATACAGCGGCACCGCGAGCAGGACGACGTAGAACACCACCGACAGCACGTTGCTTTCACCCAGTGCCCCGACCGTCTTGGTCAGGTTGAACGCCTGGTCCCACTGGCGCGCCGCCAGCCCCGCCAGCACGACACCCATGATGGCGCCCCCGGCGATGAGCCCGGACGAGAAGAGGACCCCCGGTCCCGAGTCCGCGTCAGGGCCCTCGCGCTCCGCCGGGCTGCGCCGGCGGTCCACCAGCCAGCGGATCACTCCGCCCATGAACATCGTCGCCGACGTCGAGATGGGGAGATACACCCCCACGGCGACGGGGAGCGAGGGGATGCCCACCAGCTCGATCGCGATCGCGAGAAAGGCGCCGACGAGGATCAGCCCCCACGGCAGCTTCTGCGTCAGGATGCCATCCACCACCAGCGCCATGATCTGGGCCTTCGGCGAATCCAGCTTCTCGATCTCGCGCCCGTCGTAGTTCACGCGCTCGCGTCCGCCCACCCCCGGATCGACGAGGTACTTGATCGCACCGGCGTCGTCGACGAGGTACTTGCCCGCCAGCGCATTCCCAGTCTGCTCGTACAGCCGGCCGACGCGATAGCTCGGCGTGGCAGGGGCCTGCGGTGCCGGGACGAGACGACCGTTCGCGAGGGCGAACCGTGCGTCCGGCTCGATCGCCGAGACCTGCACGCCGGGGTAGCTCTTGGGGACGATCGTGGTCTTGGCGTCGTTCAGGAACTGGATGATCCCGCCGACGAGCAGCGCGCTCGCCGTGACGCCGATGAGCAGACCGATCTGCTGATAGCGCGGCGTGGCGCCGACCAGGAAGCCGGTCTTGAGATCCTGCGACGTGGCACCCGCCGTGGAGGCGGCGACACAGACGACACCGCCGATGGAGAGCGCGAGGACGCGATGCTCGATTCCCACCCAGCCCGCGGCGAGGAACATGAGCGAGGTGAGAAGCAGCGTCGCGACCGTCATCCCGGACACCGGATTGGCCGACGAGCCGATCTGTCCGGTGATGCGGGCGGACACGGTGACGAACAGGAAGGCGAAGAAGAGGGCCAGCACGCCGCCGACGACGTTGATGCCGATCTGCGGGAGCAGCACCATCGCGGCGAGGCAGAGCAGGGTCCCCACCGTCACGATGCCCATCGGGAGGTCGCGGTCGGTGCGGGCGACGGCGTCGCCGTTCTTCGTGCCGCGGAAATCGGTGAGGCCTGACTTGAGGGCGCCCCAGATCGTCGGCAGTCCGCGCGCGAGGCTGATCAGTCCCGCTGTCGTGACGGCGCCGGCGCCGATGTAGTACACGTAGTTCGCGCGCACCTGCATCGCCGTCATGTCCTTGATCAGGATCGTGGCGGGAAAGATCGGCTCGGCCAGGCCGGCGCCGAACAGCTTGATCGCCGGGATGAGGCAGAAGAAGGAGAGCACGCCGCCGGCGAACAGGAAGCCGGCGATGCGCGGTCCGATGATGTAGCCCACCCCAGTGAGCTCCGGGCTGATCTCGGCCTGGATCTCTCCGAACAGCTGCGTCTGACCATTCGCCAGCACGCTCGTGAAGGCGCGCCGCGGCACCTCCAGGAACAGGTGCAGGCCCGCGTTGAGGAACTTGTACGCCGCGCCAACGCCGAACCCCATGAACACCGTCTTGGCCTGCACGCCGCGCTCCTCGCCGACGATCAGCACCTGCGCGCACGCCGTCCCCTCGGGGTACTTGAGGTTGCCGTGCTCCTTCACGATCAAACTGCGACGAATCGGCACCAGGAACAGCACGCCGAGAATTCCGCCGACGATGCCGATCGCCATGACCTTGGTCCACGGCAGCTCGTAGCCGAGCAGCAGCAGCGCGGGGAGGGTGAAGGCGATCCCGGCCGCGATCGACTCG